>JAUXRW010000004.1 GCA_030681555.1 Acidimicrobiales bacterium | reverse complement strand
GCGGCCCCCGACGTCTGCCGGGGCCCCTCTGTCCCGCACCCGGCCTCGCGCGGCCCCCGACGTCTGCCGGGGCCCCACTGTCCCGCCCCCGCCCTCGCGCTGTGGCCCCACGCTTTCCGGGGGCTCCCGCACCCCGGCACTGGACCTCGTCCTCCCGGTTACGTCTCCTGGGGGTCATCCTCTAGGTCGGGGAGCTTCAGGGTGCCGCTGGTGATCGCTAGGTAGGCGCTGGCCAGGCTGACGCCCATGGCGACGGTCACGGCAACGCGGTCGATCGAGGGGGGGAGGTCGGTCGGCAGCACGGGCTTCAGCAGGACCTCGAACCGCAGGAGCGCCCAACCGGACAGCATCGACACGGACGCCAGCACGAGCACCACG
The DNA here is from genome assembly GCA_030681555.1 of Acidimicrobiales bacterium. Taxonomy (GTDB): domain Bacteria; phylum Actinomycetota; class Acidimicrobiia; order Acidimicrobiales; family VFJN01; genus VFJN01. Next base: position 57,019 of record JAUXRW010000004.1, on the reverse strand, counting down.
GCCGCGCCACCGCGGTGGCGGATCGCGGCGAGCCCGGCCGCGACCAGCGCAGCGGCGGGCGGGATCCACAGCAACGGGTTCGCGCCGCCGTCCGGCGTGGCCGCCACCTCCGCTCGGCCCACCACGACGGCGATCGCCGCCACCACCGCCAAGGCAACGGCGGCGCCTTGCACCGGCCGCCGCCGGCCCACCCAGGCGAGCAACCCTGCTGCCACGAGGCCGGCGGCGACGAACGGGACGGGCGAGGTCGTCTTCTCGAACACCAGGGTGCCCCGGACGTCGATCGGCTCGCCGTCGACGTCGAGCGGCACCACCCAAGGGTCGTACCCGCCACCCACCGGCTCGCCGCGCTCAACGGGTGGATCCACGCCTGCCATCCAGTGCACCCGGTGGTCGTGCCAGGCGTAGCGGCCGCCGGTCGCGACGTCCTCCCAGTCGGGCGCGCTGTCCGGGTCCTCCGCCACGGCGGGGATCTCACCGCCGCCCTGCCGGTCGTCGTTGATGTAGGTGGCCGTCGCGTTCCGGTTCCGCTGCACCGTGCCGTCCTCCAGGAACCGCAGGTATGGCTTGGCCCGATCGGGCTCGTACCCGTAAACCACCACCTCGTGGCCCCGCTCGACCGTGAGCTCCAGGAACGCGTCGCCGCCCCGGATCTCGGCGCGGACGCCGTCGACCGACGGGGTGATTTCCGTGACCTCCGAGCGGAAGTCCGTCGGACCAGCGGGATCCGCGCCGGCCGGCGCGGCCACCAAGGGTAGGAGCGCGGCGCCGAGCAGGACGGCCCGCGAGACCAGCGCCCTGATGCTCATGCCGACCGCCGACCGCGGAGCAGCGCGGTGCCTCCAGCCGCCAGCCCGAGGGCGCCGACGACGAGGGCGGCGATGGCGAGGCCCTCTTCGGCGGGGTCGTCATCGGATCCGGACGCCGCGGCCCCCTCGGGATCGAGCTCGGCCGTCCCCTCCTCCACCTCGTCCGGCTCCTCCTCCTCGACCGGCGCGGCGGCCGTACCGTGCTCGTCGTCGGCAGTGGCCGTCAGCTCGATGGCCGGTGCGGGCTGGTCGGGCTCCTCGTCCCCCTGCGGCAGCTGGATCCAGTCCGCAGTGGACCCGTCGTCGCACGTCTGGATCGTGGGGAAGAAGAGCGTCTCGCCGGGCGTGTCAGGCAGCGCCACGGAGAGCCCGAACTCCTCGAGCTCGTCGTGCAGCAGCGGACCACCGGTCCAGCTGACGACGGCGGTCCGCTCGGTGATCTCCCCGCCGTGGCCGTCGTCCGCGGGCGGATCGACCGGCTCGACGGTGCGCTCGATGGCCCACCCGGGCACCACCTGCGGGGTGACGCTGGTGATGCCCTCGGGGATCTGCACCTCGACCTTCGTCGTGTTGCCCGTCTCGCCGCAGCCGTGCGCCACCCGCAGCTCGAACTTGAGGAAGCTGCCGGCGGGCGCCGAGGAGGGGCTCGGCCCCACGTGGGCGGTGGCGGGGAGGGCAAGGCCCAGCAGGGCCGTCCCGGCAAGGCCGGTGATGGCGAGGGTTTGTCGTGTGCGCACGGTGGTGGTCGCTCTCTGTCGTGGACGGGGGTCCAGGGAGTCGAACCGGCCGAAGAAGTACAGCGAGAACGCTGTACTTCTTCGACCAGTTCGCGGGGGCGGGGGCTGTGGTGTCGGGTGGGCGGGGGAGTAGGGGTCATCGGGCGACGGGCAGGTTGGTGATACCGGCCACCTCGGTGAACCGGTCGGCGCGGACGCGCACGGAGATCTCCCACGTGCCGCTCACGGCCAGGTCGTTGCCGTTGAGCTGGAGGTGGGCGGGCCCCGCCCGCGTGGCCTCCCGCTCGATGGGCCCGAGGCCGGCGGCGGGCAGGGAGAACCCGAGGGTGACCGAGTCCGCGATGTTGGTCGGACGGCCGTCCGGATCGAACGTGTAGAGGTGGATCTGGTTGAACCCGGCGCGCGCCGGCGCCACGACGACCTGCACCGAACCGAGCTCACCGAGCTCGACGACCCGCTCGACCGGGCCGCCGGCGGCTTCGGTGCGCCCTGGCGTCACCACGACGAGCACGGCAGTCGCCGCCAGCACCCCCACGAGGACGAACGACTCGAGCTGGAGCGTGCGGCGGAGCTGTCGAAGGGCGGCGTTGGTCTTCCCCGGCGCCAGGGCCGGCACCAGGCGGAGGTGGTTGTACGCACCGAGGGCGGCGACGACCATCACGAGCGCGACCTTCAGCAGGAGGAGCCGCCCGTATCCCGTGCCGCCGATCGCGCCGATCGTGCGGACCTCGTTCCAGGACAGGGCGGCCCCGGTGACCGCAGCGGCCAGGACCGTCACCGTGGCCATGGTCGAGAACCGGCCCACGATGCCTGCGGTGTCGCCCGCCTCCGCCGGCTCCTCGGCTAGGCGCCGGGACCTCAGCGTCTGCCACAGGAGCACGATCCCGGCGCCCCAGACGGCCACCACCAGGAGGTGCACCACATCGGAGACGCCCGCGAGGAGGGCCGCGCCTCCGGCCCGGGTGTGGCCCGTTGCCGCGAAGGACGCAGCGGCGACCAGCGCGCCGGCCGTGGCGAGCGCCCCGTTCCGCTCGAGCACCAGCACCGCCACGGCGAGCCCGGCGAGGGCCGCGCCGAGCGCGAGGGCGACGCCGTCGGCGCCGACCTCGGCCAGCACGCCGTCGTCGAACAGCGACTGCGGCCCCTGGCCGGTCCCCAGCGCGGCCTGGACCGGAAGCGCTACCAGTCCGGCCACCCCGCCCAGGATCGCGGCCGCTCGGACGAGGCGCACCAGTCGAGGCCGCTCCGGAGCGGTCGCCGCGTCGCCCCGGTGGGCGTGGAGCAGGAACAGGACCCCGCCGGCCGCGAGCAGCGTGCCGGCGTAGGCGAAGCCCCGGCCCACCGCACCCACCACCTCCCACAGCCGATCGTCGTCGCCTTCTTGGACCCGCCCCAGCGCGCCGGTGTCCACCTCTCCCTCACCCACCCCGAACACGGACCCGCCCCGCACCGGGTGACCGTCCGCGGACACGATGCGGTAGCTGATCACGTAGGTGCCGTCGGCCAGGTCCGGGGCCAGGTCGACCTCGACCGCCCGGCCATCGACGCGCACCGCCCCCTCGTCGACCCGCTGACCGTCTGCATCGAGCACCCTGATCCCGCCGAGCGACGCCGACACGCGCTCGCTGAAGGTGAGCTGCACCTCGTCCGGGCTCTCGTCGAGGCGCGCGCCGTCGGGAGGGTCGACCGCGACGAGGTTCGCGTGGGCGGCCGCGGTCGGCGCGCCGAGACCGAGTGCGAGCAGGACGACGAACGTCGCCGCGAGGATGCGGGCGGCGTGCCTCACACCGGGGCCGGGCCGCCCGTCAGCGGCGCGCCCGTGGCGCGTGCTTCACGGGCCACGAGCCAGAGGAGGCCGACCCCGGCGATGTCGAGCAGGTGGTGGGCTTCGCCCACGCTGTCGACCCGGCCGTCCAGCATGTCGAGGGCCGCGGTCCCGCCGATCACGAGGGCCAGCACGGCGGCGACGGGGAGGAGCCCCCACGCTCGCGCCGGCTGCCACGCGGCGCGGAGCAGACCGACGGCCAGGGCCACGTCGAACGACCCGAGCTCTCGCGCCACGTGCACGGTGGCCCCGGCGTCTTTGCCGAGCAGAAGGGCCGGCCCGGCCAGCACCGACTGCGTGAGGGCCACCGCGAAGAGCGCCCAACGCACGCCGCTGATCCGGTCGGCCCACGGTGACACCCGGGGGCTGGGCGCCCGTCGTGCCGCGGGGGCGGGAGCGAACGCATCGACGATCGCCGCGCTGAGGTCGGGCACGCGCTCGACCTCTCGGATGCGGACCATGCGGTGCAGCGTCTCGACCTCGTCGGCCCACGAGCGGCAGGCGAGACAGGACTCGAGGTGCCTCTCGAGCCGGGCGGGCTCGACACCGGCGTCCTCGCCGTCGAGGTGGGCGGACAGGGCTGCACGGATGTCGTCGCACTCCATGCCATGGTGGTCGCCCGAGTGGGCCGGTTGGTTCTCGGCGCACCAGACTTCTCGGGTGGATGATCTCACCCGCATGGCGCTGGCGGCCGCGGGCGGCGACCGCGCCGCCGTCGCGGCGTTCGTGCGGCGGACGCAGCCAGAGGTGTGGCGGGTGTGCGCCCGCCTCGGGGACCTAGCTGACGCTGACGACCTGACGCAGGAGGTCTACCTGCGTGCGCTTCCCGCGCTGGCCCGGTTCCGAGGGGACGCCTCGGCGCGCACCTGGCTGCTCCAGATCGTGCGCCACGTCTGTGCCGATCACGTGCGACGCTCCACCCGCCGCCGTCGCCTCCTGGACCGCCTCGCGTCCAAGGCCGACGCCACCGTCGAGGCGGACGAGCCGACGGGTGCCGTCGACCTGGACGATGCCATCCGGCGGCTCGAGCCGGTGCGGCGCGCTGCGTTCGTGCTGACCCAGGTGGCCGGGCTGAGCTATGCGGAGGCGGCGGAGACGTGTGAGGTGCCGATCGGCACCATCCGGTCCCGGGTGGCGCGCGCTCGGGCGGACCTGCTCGACAGCCTCACGGGCGAGATCACGGAGACGGGCGAAGGAGGGTGAGCAGCTCGTCGTGGACGAGCCCGTTGGTGGCCACCCCGCTGCCCGATTCGATCGTGAGGGCGCCGGCGAGGTCCGTGAACCGCCCGCCCGCCTCGTCCAGGAGGACGGGCATGGGGCCGATGTCGTAGGGCGCGACGATCGGATCGACCATGGCGGCGACCCGACCCGTTGCCACGAGGGCGTAGCCGTAGCCGTCGCCCCACGTCCGCAGGATCGCGCCGGCGCCCTCGACGGCGGCCAGCTGGGCCGGGCTCCACGTGACGAACGAGCTCGACATCACGTAGGCCTGGTCGAGCGTCGGTGCCGCACTCACCCGCGCCGGGCCCCGCTCCGACCAGCAGCCCCGTCCCCGTCCGGCCCAGACCGTCTCCCCGAGGGCGGGGAGGTTCACCACGCCGACCGCGATGCCGTGCTCGTCTTCGAGGGCGAGGAGGTTCGAGTACAGCGGCACGCCGCACGTGAAGGCCTTGGTGCCGTCGATGGGGTCGATCACCCACCGCCGCCCGGAGGTCGACGCCTTGGGCGCCTCCTCCTCGCCGAGCACCCCGTCGGCGGGGAACGCGGCCAGCAGCTCGGCGCGCAGGAAGCGCTCGGCGTCCCTGTCCGCAGCCGTGACCGGCGTGCCGTCGTGCTTCGCCTCGACCGCGAGGTCGGGGGCCCGGAACCAGCGGAGCGTCCGTTCGCCGGCGGCGCGCGTGAGCTTGACCGCGAGGTCGAGGGTGTCCTGAGCGACGGGAGGCGCGGTCATCAGCGAGTCTGCCACCGAGCGCGGGACCTCAGGCCGGTGGGCGTGGTGCCGGCCCGTCCAACAGCGTTTGGTCGTCCTCGACAGGGTGCCGGTCCTGGCCGGACGCACGGCCCCGCAGCTGACGAGCCAGCACGCGCAGCCCGGCCGCGCCCACCAGGCCGCTGCCCAGGAGGGCGTCGGCGCTCGTCGCACAGCTCATGCACATGAGCCGACGCTACCGCCCCGCGGCCTGCGCGCGGGGGGGCCAGCAGGCGACGAGGGCCGCCATGACCAGCGGAAGCGTGGCCACGCCGCCGACCGCGAGCGCGTTGCGACTTCCGCTGATGACCTGGGCGACCCCGTAGCCACAGAAGGCCACCTCCACCCCGAGCACGGCACAGGCCAGCGCGCGCGGCTTGGCGTCCGCCGAGGTGGCGAACCGGGCGGCCAGCGCGAGCAGGACCGTCACGCACGCGGTGAGGGCGACGAGCAGCAGCAGGACGAGGGCATACATCCGGCCGTCTCCGTCGATGCGGCTGACCTCGACGAGGCCGGCGGCCGCTTGCTGCGCGGGGTCGTCATCGACCAGCTGCCAGCTCCGGATCGCCGCGCCGGTGAGCGCCGCACCGCCCACCGTGGCGAGGCCGGCCTGGACGCTCAGCAGAGCGGCGACGAGCCGCGCGCTGCCTTGCGCCGCGGGGAGGAAGGGCCGCGCGACGAGCGCTCCGAGCACACCGGAGGCCAGGGCACCCGCCACGCCGACGATCAGCCAGTCGGAGGGCGTCACTCGCAGGTGGCGCAGGTGCCGACGAGGTCGAGGCGGTGGCTGCGGGCCCGGAACCCGCTGCGCTTGGCCACCTTCGACAGGGCGGCCTCGAGGTCGTGCTCCACAGCGGCCGGCACGGTGAAGTCGGTGACGTCGCCGCAGCTCGAGCAGATGAGGTGGTGGTGGTGCTCGGTGAGGTCCTCGGCCAGCTCGTAGCGCGAGAACTCGTCGGTGGTGACGATCCGGTGCACGACGCCAGCCCGCTCGAGGATCGCCAGGTTGCGGTAGGCGGAGCTCTGGGCCAGGTCCTTCCGGTGCTCCAGCAGCTGCGGGATCGTGAGGGGCTGATCGCTGTCGGCCAGCAGATCGACGAGCGCCCGCCGTCGGGGGGTGTAGCGCTGGCCGTCGGCCCGCAGGCGGGTGCTGGCGGTGGCGTGGAGGTCGGCGGTCATGGCGGCGGGCGGGCTCGGATCAGTGGTGCGCGTGGTCGTCGATGATAAGCGTGCGCCCGCCGAGCTCGAGCAGGTGGCCGCCGTAGGCGTCGGCCAGGTGCTCGTCGGTCAGCACGGCCTCCGGGCGGCCGCTCGCCACGACCCGTCCGGCCAGCAGGAGCAGGTGGTCGGCCTGCGACGCGTCGCCGAGGTCGTGGGTGGAGACGACGATGGCATGCCCGGCCGCTCGCTCGGCGGCGATGGTATCCAGGATGTGCTGGCGCGACACGAGGTCGAGTCCGGTGATCGGCTCGTCGAGGAGCAGCACCTCGGCCTCCTGCGCCAGCCCCTGGGCGACGAAGGCACGCTGGCGCTGGCCGCCCGAGAGCTCGTGGAGGGGCCGGCGGGCGAGGTCCGTGATGGCGAGGGCCTCCATGGCGCGTTCGATGGAGGCGCGGTCGTCGGCCCGCAGCCGGCGGACCAGGCCGGTGGCGGCGTACCGACCCATCGCCACCGTCTCGCGCACGGTCAGGGGAAGAGAGGTGCTCACCTCGGTCACCTGCAGCACGTAGGCCACCCCGCCGCGGCGGGCCCGCGCCGGGACGTCGAGCGCACCGGATCGAGGGTGGAGCAGACCGGCGATGGCGTGCAGCAGCGTCGTCTTGCCGGCTCCGTTCGGGCCGATCAGCGCGGTGACCGCACCCATCGGCACGTCGAACGTGGCCGCCGCGAGCACCTCGTGCGCGCCATGGGCCAGGACGACGTCACGGCCAGACACGGCCGGGGAGAGCGAGGCGGGAGCGTGGGTCAGCGTGATTTGCGAATGATAACCGAACTCCATATGGTCTCGGTCATGAGAACCGTTCTCGTTCGATCAGCCGCCGTCGCACTCGCGATGGGGTCGTGGGGCCTGGCCGCCTGCGGGGACGATGGGGCAAGCACCAGCGACGGCACGCCGCGCATCGTCGTCAGCACCAACATCCTCGGCGACGTGGTCCGCAACCTCGTGGGCCAGCACGTCGACGTGGAGGTGATCATGCCGCCCAACGCCGACCCCCACGACTTCGCGCCCTCTGCGCAGCAGGCGCAGGCGATGCGGGAGGCAGACGTGCTGGTGGTCAACGGCAGCGGCTTCGAGAAGAGCCTCTCGGACACGATCGACGCGGCCGAGGACGACGGGGTCGCCGTGGTCACCGCCACGGACGCGGTCGAGCTGCTCTCGTTCGCTGCGGGCGGCCACGACGACGAGCACGCGGGGAAGGACGAGCACGCGAGCGAGGACGAGCACGCCAGCGAGGACGAGCACGAGGACCACGAGGGCGAGGACCTCGACCCGCACGTCTTCACCGACCCTGCCCGGATGGCGACGATCGTCGCGGCGCTGACCGAGCAGCTGGCCGACGAGGCGCCCGGGCTCGACAGTCCTACCTTCCACGCCGCTGCCGACCGGTACCGCCAGGAGCTGGAGACCCTCGATGCCGAGGTGGAGGCACTGCTGGCGAGCATCCCGCCTGAGCGCCGGGTGCTGGTGACGAACCACGACGTGTTCGGCTACTTCGCCGAGCGCTACGGCTTCGAGGTGCTCGGGACGGTCGTGCCCGCGGGCAGCACCCTCGCCGAGCCGAGCGCGGCCGACCTGGACGACTTGGCGGCCGCCATCGCGAGGGCGGGCGTGCCGGCGATCTTCGCCGACACGTCAGCCCCCTCCCGTCTGGCTGACGCCCTCGCCGCAGAGGGTGCCGCCGTGGAGGTCGTCGAGCTGTTCACGGAGTCCCTCGGCCCCCCTGGGTCGGGCGCAGCCACGTACGTCGAGATGGTGAGGACGAACGCCGAGCGCATCGCCAGCGCCCTCAGCGGCTAGGAACGGATCCGATGGCCTGGCTGCTCGACCCGTTCGAACCCGAGTTCATGCAGCGCGCGCTGCTGGCCGGGATGCTCGCAGTGCTGGCCTCGTCCGTGATCGGGACGTGGGTGGTGCTCCGGGGGCTCAGCTTCCTGGGCGATGCGCTGGCCCACGGCGTGATCCCGGGCATGGCGCTCGCCGTCCTGTGGGGGTTCAACGTCACCGTCGGCGCGCTCGCCAGCGCGGCGCTCATGGTCGGCGGCGTCACCCTCGTCAACCGCCGGTCTCGACTCGGAGACGACACCGGGGTGGGCCTCCTGTTCGTCGGGATGCTCGCGCTGGGCATCGTCATCGTGTCGAAGAGCCGATCGTTCACCACCGACGTCCAGAGCCTGCTGTTCGGCGACGTCCTCGGGGTCACCTGGACCGACGTGCGGCTCCAGGGCCTGGCCGCGGTGGTCGTGCTGGCGGCGAGCGTCGTGGGATACCGAGCCTTCCTCGCCCTCTCCTTCAACGAGGCGAAGTCCGCCAGCCTGGGGCTCCGGCCGGGCCTCACCCACCTCGCCCTCCTCGCGCTGATCGCCGTCGCCATCGTGTCCTCCTTTCGAGCGGTGGGGACGCTGCTCGTCTTCGGGCTGCTGGTCGGTCCGCCCGCGACCGCTGCGCTGCTCGTCCGTCGGGTGTGGCTGTGCATGGTGGTCGCCGTAGCCCTCGGCTGGGTGGCCGTCGTCGTCGGCCTCGTCCTGAGCTACCAGTACGGGACCGCCGCGGGGGCGACCATGGCGGGGGTCTCCGTGGCGGGGTTCTTCATCGTGCTCGCCGTCCAGGAGGCCGTCGCCGTCGCCCGGCGGCGCGGGCCGGTGCTCGCCACCTGACCTGTCGCGCTCCTTACACGCAGCGTGCAACCAGCGGGGTCGGCATGGCAGCCTGGTCCGGGCACCGCACGCAACGCAGGAGGGACGGGTGTGACCGAGATCGGTGGCAGCGTCGACGTCGGCTTCCAGGCCGTGGCGGACGCCTTCGAGCAGAACTTCGCGGACCACGGCGAGATCGGCGCCGCCGCCGCCGTCTACGTCGGCGGCAGGAAGGTGGTCGACCTCTGGGGAGGGGTGGCGGATCGCGCCACGGGCGCTCCGTACACGGACGACACGCTCCAGCTCGTGTTCTCGAGCACCAAGGGTGCGACGGCGGCCTGCGCCAACCTGCTGGCCCAGCGCGGCGACCTCGACATGGACGCCCCGGTGGCCACGTACTGGCCCGAGTTCAAGGCGGCCGGGAAGGGCGAGATCCCCGTGCGGTGGCTGCTCTGCCACAAGGCCGGCCTCCCCTACGTCGACGCGAAGGTCACCTTCGAGGAGATGCTCGAGTGGGATCCCGTCATCCGGGCCCTCGAGGTCCAGGCACCGGTCTGGGAGCCGGGCACGGCCCACGGGTACCACGCCACCACCTACGGCTGGCTCGTCGGCGAGGTCGTGCGGCGGATCACCGGGAAGAGCCTCGGCACCTTCTTCGCCGACGAGATCGCCGGGCCGCTCGGCCTCGAGTTCTGGATCGGCCTCCCCGACGAGCAGCAGCACCGCGTGGCGCCGCTGGTGACGTTCTCGAAGCCGAAGGACGCGAACATCGCCGCGCTCATCGAGCAGTTCATGGGCCCCGACACGCTCCTCGGCAAGGCGCTCAGCGCACCCTCGAACGTGTTCGATGAGGTGGACGGGGTGTGGAACCGGCCCGAGGTTCGCGCCGCCGAGATCCCCGCCGCCAACGGCGTCACCAACGCCCGCTCCCTCGCCCGCTTCTACGCCGGCCTCACCGGCACGGTAGAGGGCGGCCCGGCCGAACCGATCCTCACGCCTGCGCAGGTCGCCGCCGCCTCCGAGACGCAGACCTCCGGCGCCGACAAGGTGCTGATGATGGAGACCACCGTGGGCCTCGGGTTCTGGACCGCGTCACCGTTCGCGCCCTACGGCGGGGCGAAGGCCATCGGCCACGGTGGCGCCGGCGGCTCCTTGGGGTTCACCGACCCCGAGCACGGCATCGGGTTCGGCTACGTCATGAACCGCATGATGCAGAACCTCTCGGGCGACCCCCGCACCCGCACCCTCGTCACCGCCGTCTACGACTCCCTCGGGATCGCGCCGACGTTCGTCTGATTCGGTCTCGAAGCGGAGCTTCTCGACCGAGCCTCGGCGGTGGCGCCTGCGGCGCCGCTGCATCCTCGGGGGCGGAGCCCCCTGCGGTGCATCTGTGGGTGCCCCCACACCCCCCTTGCTACCCCCAGCGGCACCTGGCCTGCTCAGTCCTGCGTCAGCGGAGGTCGCGGATGCGGTCTAGGGCGCTGCGGAGGTTGGTGGGCGCGGCGGGGTTGCTCGGCGGGGCCGGCTGGGGCTGGGGCAGGAGGCGCTCGATCAGCTGGAGGGCTTCGTCGATGCGCCCGTGCGCGTCGGACGCGTGGGTCTCGGCGTCGTGGGCGCGCGTCTCGGCGACGCTGGCCCGGGCCTCGGCGACGCTGGCCCGAGCTTCGGCCACGCTGGCCCGTGTCTCGACGGCCTCGAGGCGGAGCTCCAGGTCGTCGAACGCCGCGTCCAGCTGGTGCCGCAGCACGCTCATCTGCTGGTTGAGCTCGTCGATCTCCTCCTGCGTCTTGCTGGGGGTGGCGACAGCGGGCTCCGGGCGGCTGGAGCGGGTGGGATCCACCTGCGCAGGCGCGGGATCGCCGGCATCGAGCCGCTCGAAGCGGGCCTGCAGTCGCGAGGCGAGTGACCCGGGCGACGGCGGGGGCGGGGGACTTCCGTCAGGGGGGAGCGGAGACTGGGCCATGGGAGTGCAGGCGGACCTCGGATGTTGCCCACCGACCTGGACCGGGCGCCCACCGGTCGGGGTGCGAGATGGTAGCCCCGATGCCGCTCGCGCCCCAGCCACGTTGCCGGAGGGCACGAGCGTGGAGGCCCCCGGCCACCGGTAGCCTCGCAAGGTGCTCTCCTCCGAGCCGGCCGGCGCCCACATCAGAGCGATCCCCGCAATCGACGTCGCGTTCTCCGCGCGCACCTGATCAATGCGCCCGCCCTCCGAGGAGGCGGCGCGCCGCCGCACGTTCGCCATCATCAGCCATCCCGACGCAGGGAAGACCACGCTCACCGAGAAGTTCCTGCTCTACGGCGGCGCCCTGCAGTCCGCCGGGGCGGTGAAGGCCCGCGGCGAGCGTCGGCGGGTGACCTCCGATTGGATGGAGATGGAGCAGAAGCGCGGCATCTCGATCACCTCGACCGTGCTGCAGTTCCCGTACCGCGACTCGGTGCTGAACCTGCTCGACACCCCCGGCCACCGGGACTTCTCGGAGGACACCTACCGGGTGCTGGCCGCTGCGGACGCGGCGGTGATGGTGCTCGACGCGGCCAAGGGCATCGAGCCACAGACGCTGAAGCTGTTCGAGGTGTGCCGCGAGCGCAACCTCCCCCTGCTTACGTTCATCAACAAGTGGGACCGGCCGGGTCGCGATCCGCTGGAGCTGCTTGACCAGATCGAGGCGCAGCTCGACATCGTGCCGACGCCGGTGACATGGCCCGTGGGGATCCCGGGCGACTTCCGGGGCGTGGTCGACCGGGGCACGAGCACCTACGTCCGGTTCACGCGCACCGCACGGGGCGCCACCGAGGCCGGCGAGAAGGTGCGCACGTTCGACGAGGCGGCGGCCGAGGAGGGCGAGGCATGGGCCGCCGCTACCGACGAGCTGGCGCTGCTCGACGAGGTCGGCGCTCACGCCGACCCGGAGCGCTTCCGCAAGGGTGAGGTGACGCCGGTGTTCTTCGGCTCCGCCCTCACGAACTTCGGCGTTCGGCTGCTGCTCGACGCCGTGGTCGACCTGGCCCCCTCGCCGTTGCCGCGCGACGACATCGCCGGGTTGCCCCGGCCGCTCGACGCGCCGTTCTCGGCCTTCGTGTTCAAGGTTCAGGCCAACATGGATCCCTCGCACCGTGACCGGATCGCCTTCGTACGGGTGTGCTCGGGCCGGTTCGAGCGCGGCATGGTCGTCGAGCACGGGCCGAGCGGCAAGCCGTTCGCCACCAAGTACGCCCACTCCGTGTTCGGTCAGGAGCGCGACACGATCGAGGAGGCATGGCCCGGCGATGTGATCGGGCTGGTCAACGCCACCGGCGTCACGGTCGGCGATGCGCTCTACGTCGACCCGCCGGTGGAGTTCCCGCGGCTGCCGGAGTTCGCGCCGGAGCACTTCGTGGTCGCCCGCGTGCGCGACACCGGTCGCTTCAAGCAGTTCCGGCGGGGCATCGCCCAGCTCGACGAGGAGGGCGTGGTGCAGGTGCTCCGCGATCAGGACCTCGGCGACCAGGCGCCGCTGCTCGCCGCCGTCGGGCCGATGCAGTTCGAGGTGGCCAGCCACCGGCTGGAGCACGAGTTCGGCGCGCCGACGGAGCTGTCCCCCACCACCTGGCGCGTGGCGCGGCGCACGGACGAGGCGTCCACGCCGGCGCTGCGCTCGATGCACGGCGTGGCCGTCTACGCCCGGGCGGAGGGCACCCGGTACGCGCTGTTCGAGAGCCCCTACTGGCTCGCCCGCGTGGAGGGGGAGCACCCCGGGCTCGTGCTGGAGCGCCTGGTGGCCGAGGGCACCGCGGGCTGACTCTGACTCAACGGCAGACGGTGCCGTCCTCCGGGGCTGCGCCGTCGAGCAGGTAGGACGCCACGAGCGCATCGACGCACGCGTTGCCGTCGCCGACCACGCCGTGGCCGTCGCCCTCGTGGGTCACGAGCACGCCGCTCTCGAGCCGGTCGGCCACCGCGACGCCCTGCTCGTAGGGGGTGGCCGGATCGCCCGTGGTGGAGATCACCAGGATGGGCGGGGTGCCCGGCGCGGTGGTGGAGGTGAGGGGCTCGGGCGCGACCGGCCAGTAGGCGCAACGCACGTAGTCGGTGACGATCGGCTCGCCGAAGTGCGGAGACGCCTCGGCCGCTGCCTTCCCGGCGGCCAGGAACGCGTCCGGGTCGCCCGTCGGCCAGGCGAAGTCGAGGCAGTTGACGGCGAAGTACAGCTCGAAGTCGCCGATGGACAGGTACTCGTCGGCGAGGGCGACGATCCCGGAGCCGTCGCCGTCGAGCGCCGACCCGACGGCCTCGTCGAGCGCCGACCACCTGGCCTCGGTGTACAGGGCGTTGGCGATCCCGGTGCTCGCCTCGCCGGGGCCGGCGGGACGGTCGGCATCGCCAGCCGGGATGCCCCCCGGGCGCTCGGCCAGCGCGATGACCTCCTCTACCGCAGCCAGCGCGTCAGGGCGCGGGCACGAGGAGCGCTCGTCGCAGTCGTCGACGTACGAGGCCAGCGCCGTCTCGAAGCCCTTGGCCTGCGTGGCGGCCAGCTCGAGCCCGGTGGGCCCGAGCTCCAGGACGGCGTCGAGCACCATCGCCCGGACCCGTGCGGGGAAGAGCTCGGCGTACACCTGCCCGATGGCCGTGCCGTAGCTCGATCCGAGGTAGCTGAGCTGCGCATCGCCCATGGCCGCCCGGACGGCGTCGAGGTCGCGAGCGGCATCGCGGGTGCCTACGTGGGGCAGGAGGTCGGCGGAGCGCTGCTGGCAGCCGGCGGCGTAGGCCTCGCTCCCGTCGAGCAGGGCGGTGCGGTCGGCGGCATCTTCGACCGACGGGTCGAGGCCGTAGAGCTTGGTGTGATCCGCTCCGCAGTCGAGGGGTGCGCTGCCCGCGGCGCCCCGAGGGTCGACGCCGACGATGTCGAAGTGCTCGCCGATGGAGTCCGGCAGCAGGAGAGGCAGCACGGCTGCGGCCTCGGCCGCGCTCGCGCCGGGGCCGCCGGGGTTGTAGAAGAGCGACCCCACCCGCACGCCGGTGGCGGGTGCCCGCGCCACGAAGAGCTCGATGGCGGCCCCGGCGGGATCGTCGTAGTCGACTGGCACCTCCACGCTGGCGCATTCCACCGGACCGCAGCCCTCCCACTCGGCCGGCTCGGGCCGGAAGCCGTTGGGCCCCTCCGTGGCCGGCGCGGTGCCCGCTCCCACCGTGGTGCTCGTGGCCGACTGGGCGGGCCGCTCCTCCTCGGCCGCGTCGTCGTCGGAGCACGCCGTGGAGGTCAGCGTGACGGACAGGAGCAGGGCTGCGACGGTGTGTGCTCGGCCCATCGCCGGAGGGTAGGCCAGCATGGGCAGCGCCACGACGCGGCTAGCGGGGCGGGCGGACGGTGTTTAGACGAGTGTGCCGTCGGCGGCTCGCACCTCGGCCCGGCAGAAGAGGATCGCCCGGCTGCGCTGCTCGACCCATCCCTCGGCCACGGCGTCCTGCCCCACGATCGCGGTGCGGAAGCGCACATCCATCTGGATCGTGACGTAGGCCCACCCGATGTCGTAGGCCTGGCCGACGGCGGGCACGACGACGGTGTCGACGAGGGTGCTGATGGCGCCGCCGTGCACCAGCCTGCCGGCTGCTCGAGGTCGGGGCGGAAGGGGAGCCGCATGCGGGCGTAGTCGGTGCGGATCTCCTCCAGCGCGACGACGTTCGGGAAGTAGATCCGGTCCCAGTGCGGGAACGTGGACCACCGCTCGACGATCTCGAGCGGGGCCGGGGGGGAAGCGGGCGGCGTTCGGGGCCAGATCGATGCTGTCGGGCGCGGTCAACGGTCCGCCTTCGTCGTGGTGGTGGATGAGGAGGACGCGCCTGCGGAGCGCGCCGAGGGGGTGGGGGTCGTGGCCCCCGCAGGCTCGCCGAGTATGTAGAGGTGGCCGGCCCGGGTGCCGATGTAGATGCGGCCGTCCCACACCGCTGGCGTGGCCTCGATGCACCCGCCCAGCTCGATGGCCCACCGCTCGGGTGGCGCGACGAGCGGGTTCGAGACGTCGAAGGCGTGGAAGGTGCCTTCGCAGTCGCCGATGAGCAGCGTGTCGTCGACGATCACCGGGCTGCCCCACAGGGGCGGGGGCAGGCGCCGCTCCCATCGGATGGCGCCTGTCGCCTGGTCGACGCCGATGAGGCGGCCGCCGTTGGTACCCACGTAGACGGTGCGCTCGTAGATCCCCGGCGTGCCGTAGATGCCGCCCTTGAGCGCCGTGGCGTCGTCCAGCTTCCAGACGATCGGCTTCACGGTGTTGCTCGGGTCGAGCTTGGTGAGCTGGCCCACCTCGCGGGCGCGGTCGAGGTCCCGGTCGTACTGCGAGGCGACGTAGAGGTAGCCGTCCTCGTCGACGACCACCGACGCGTCGTTGTCGCCCCCCGTGTAAAAGCGGAACACCTTCCTCGGGGGTCGGCCGGTCGCGACGCCGCGCAGGTCGTACCCGAGGATCAGCCCCGCGGAGGTGCCGAAGTAGACGGTGTCCTCGTGGACCGCGACCGAGCTCTCCACCGAGGCGACCTCGTCGCCGTTGCTGGCGAGGACCTCCGCATCCCAGGCCTCGGTGGTGAAGACGACCTCGGGCGCGACCTGCACGAGGCCCGCCCGGTCCGTCGTGCGGTTGAGCTTGACGACCCAGAACCGGCTGCTCTCGCTGCCCACGACCAGGTAGTCGCCGAGCACGATGGGCGACGAGTCCCAGTCGTCGTTCCAGAGCACGGGGCCGACGGATTCGCTGTCGAGCGTCCACAGCACCTCGGCCGCGCCCGGCCGGTCGAAGGCGACGATGCGGAGCAGGTCGTCGCGCGACCCGGAGTACACGAGGGGGAAGCCGTCCGGGTCGACCGTCGGGGTGCCCTTGATGATGTCACCGGTCTCGATGTCGGGAACGATGCGCTCGCCGGTCAGGGCGTCGACGAAGTGGATGTTCCCGTCATACCCGCCGAAGATCGCCCAGCGCCGGTCCTCCCGCTCGACGATCAGCGGCTGTCCGGTCCAGCCCAGCCCGCACCAGACCTTGGTCGTGCCCAGGTTCTCGGACTCCCGGCACATGGGCTCACGGGGGAAGCGGGTGAGGACCGTGGGGGTCCTCGGCACCGGCCCGACGCCGTAGTAGCTCCGCGAAGGGTTCCCCCGGAACGTCAGCAGCCCCTCGACCTCGGCGTTCGGGTACGGCTGCCCGAACCCGGTCGGGTCGGCCAGGACGCCCTTGGCCCCTCGGAAGAACTCGCCCTCCGGGAGGGGCTCGGTGGTGGTGGTCGAGGCGTCGCGTGACGCACGGTCACCGTCGGACCCGGCCCGGTCGACCAGGACGCTGACGCCGAGGGCCACAGCGCTGACGACGGCCAGTGCGAGCAGCGTGCGCCGCCGTCGGCGGTCGTCGCTCACTGGGGCGGCGCCGTGCTGGGCACGGGTGGGGTGGTGGTGCCTCGCTGCTCGAGGTCCCAGAGGTACTGGCGGAGGGTCACCCCGGAGTCGATCACCGCGGCTGCGTGGTCCCGGCCGACGTACCGGAGGTGCCAGGGCTCGAAGTCATAGCAGGTGGTGGCTGACGACTCGGCGGGGTAGCTGAGGATGAAGCCGTACTCGTGCGCGTTGCTGGCGATCCACTGACCCGTGGGCGAAGCGCCGAACGACTGGTCGACGTCGAGCGCGCCCTGCTCGGCCACGTCGATGGTGGTGCCGAGCTGGTGCTCGGAGTGCCCCGGCCGGGCGACCCGGCTGCCCGCCTCGGAGGCGCCGAGCTGGTCGACGCGCCGGGTGAAGAGGTCGACCTGGGTGGGGTAGCTCCGGTACGACGCGAGGACGCCGATGGGCGTGCCGTTGGCTTCGGCCGCCTGCCGCATTGCGGCGAGGTCGTCCATCACGAGGCCGCGCAGCGCCTGGCCCTCGGTGAAGGGGAACCCCGCCTGGGAGATGTTGTGGAGGTCGGGCGGGCCATAGGTGGCCGGGAGGGCCCGGGCGGTGTCGACCAGGATCGTCGCCCAGTCCTGGTCGGGGTCGCGGGACGTGATCTCCTCGCCCTCGGCACAGGCCGGCAGGGCCGGCAAGGTCGTCGTCGTGGACGACGTGGTGGTGGTGGGGGCAGCCTCCTCACCGCCGTCCGATCCGACGGCCTGCCACCCGACCCCGGCCACGACCACCAGCGCGCTGGCGGCGACGGCCCGCCGGAGGCGGTACACCTGCGCCGATGGCCGGTGCGGCTGGTCGTACGGATGCATGCGGAGGCGAGCGTAGGCAGGCGGACCGGCGCACCCCTAGTCGGCCGCTCCCTGCCGAGATCGACCGATTGCGCCGGTTTGGGCGGGATTGCCCACTGGCGGCGGGCCCGTCCGTGGCCGATGATCACGGGGGGATCGTGGCCGCCTGGCCACGCCGCGTCACAGGATCCGGGGGATGTCACATGCGTCGCACTGCTGCAGCGATCCTCGTCGCCATCGTCGTGGCGGTCGGGGTCTCGTCAGCTCCGTTGGTCGCCTCGCACGCCGCGCCGGCGGACGACGTTGCCGCCCTCGTCGGCAGGGTCGACGCGCTGGTGGCTCCCCTCGCCCCGGTGCTCGCCGTGGCCAGCCCGCAGCTGGCGGACGCGCTGCAGCGCCTCGGCGAGCCCGGAGCGTCACGCGCCGATCAGCTGGCCGCAGTCCGCCGCGCCCAGGCCGAGCTGCAACGGTTTGCCCGCCCGGCCCTCTCCGCGCTCGGTCTGGCCGGCACCGTCGATCCGCTGACGTCGGCGCTGGGCGAGCTGGCGGCGACGCTCGAGCAGGAGCTGGCCGGGGGAGGGCAGCCCGCTGCGGAGGCGGCGGGTGCACCCGAGGCGGCGCCGCTCGTGGGCGCGGGCGGGGCGGGGCCCGCGCCGGCGGCCCCACGGGGGTTCGGCGGTGGGTCGCTCTCCACCAGCTCCGCCGGCGGCACGACGTCCTCCGGGTCCGTCCCCTCCGTCCCCTCCGTGCCGGTCGGAGCGACGCCGAGCTTCCCGGCACTGGCCCTGCCCGACTTCAGCCTGCGGGGCTTCGACATGCCGGGCGCCGCCGAGACCCCGCGCACGAGCGCCAAGGAGAAGGAGGAGCTGCAGCTGGCCGCCGACCTGGCCACCCCGCAGCCGGACACCGACAACGCGACGGCGCTGGCCGTCGTCCTGGCTCTCAGCGCTCTGCTCCTGGCGGGTAGCCTCGTCACTCGCAAGTTCCGGCCGGCGCGGCTGCCCTTCCGCTGACCGTCGCGTCGACCCCATGCCTCGAATCCCTCGGGCGGGGGTACGACCTGCCGATGCCTGACGTCTGTGACCTGATCCTCGACGACCACGAGGTGTTCCGCCGCCGCTTCGCCGAGCTCGACGACGAGCGCAGGCGCGAGCCCGCCACGGTCTCGGCCCTGTGGGAGAGCCTGGCCGAGCACCTCGAGCGGCATGCCGCTGCCGAGGAGCACGTCTTCTACCCGGCCGTCCTCGACCGGGTGCCCGAGGGCGAGCACGAAGCGCACCATGCGATCCGGGACCACAACAAGATCCGCGACGCCGTCCGTCGGGTCGCCGACGCCGAACCCGGCAGCGAGGCCTGGTGGAGCGCGGTCGATGCGGCGAACGAGGAGAACAGCGACCACATGGCGGAGGAGGAGCGAGGGCCGCTCTCGGCCTTCCGTCAGGCCGGCATCCAGGATCTTCGCAAGGACCTCGGCTTGCGCTTCGTCGCGTTCAACCTCGACCACGCCGGCGGCAGAGCCCTCGACAGCGACGACGTCGACCCGGACGAGTACGTCCAGCAGCACGGCGCCGGCTGACCGGCCAGTAGGTTGTCGCTCCTGGGGGCGTAGCTCAGCTGGCTAGAGCACTGCCTTTGCAAGGCAGGGGTCGTGGGTTCGAGTCCCATCGCCTCCACTCGGAAACGCCCTGCTCAGCGGTGCGAGCCCGCAGGGCGCGGGTGGGCGCTACCGGGTTCCCGTGGCCGCGGTTGGGCCGCGCGAACGGGAGCACTTGAACGCCTGTGTCGGCCTGTCCCGTCGACACGGTGTGGAGCGCCGCAGCGATGGCCAGGACCCTTCCGGGCCGGCGTGCGCTTCGAAGGCTGTTGCGGGCGAGGTCCGGGTCCTACCGCTCGCACTGGGCGACGAAATCTCCCTGGTCGATCCGGCACGTGTCGCCCGTGACGTGCGCGCCGCCGACGGCGTAGTCCCCGGCAGCGCCGTCGGCGACGGCGAGCGTGTCGTCCCCATTACCGCCGGAGAGCCGGGCCGTGCCGTCTCCGACGGCGATCAGCCGGTCGTCGCCGTCGCCGCCGGAGATCTGGTCGTCGCCGCCGTACCCGTAGACGGTGTCGTTGCCGCCCAAGGCCGAGATCCGGTCGGCCCCCGACGAGCCGCAGATGACGTCGGCCCCCGGGGTCCCGGTGCGCGCCGGCAAGCCCGGCGCGGCCAACCCGGCTACGGACGATGGGCGTGTCGTCGGGGTCGCCGACCACGGGGTCGTCGTGGAGCCACGCTCGCCAGCCCATCCAGCGGACGCTACGCGCCAGATGTGGCGGGAGCGGCCACCGCCGCTGCCGGGTCGGGGTCGGGTGAGGCTCCTCCCGACCCGGCATGGCGCCGTGGGGGTGGGGGCGCTACGCCACCACGTCAGCGGCCGAGGTGGCTGCGACCACCTCGTCGATGACCTGATCGCTGCGCAGGCTGAGGAGACGCCGACCTCGTCCGCGACCTGGCCAACCCGCTGCGCATCATCGCCATCGCCGATTGCTCGGCATCCCTGTAGATCGGTCGCCACGACGTCGAACGCTCGTCTGATGCCCTCGTCGGTGACTGGCGCCCTGGGGGCCTTCGTAGCCGGCGGCAAGCTCGGTCGTCCTGCTCACCTGACGAGCCCCGGGACGCGAGGGCCCGTCGCTATCCTTCCGTCAGCCGATCCATGGACGACGAGAGCAGGGCTGCATGTCCAGCGATGGCGCCGACGAGCTGCTGTGCATCCTGATCACCGATCTGGTGGGGTGGACGGAGCTCGGCGACCAGCGCGGTGACGAGATCGCCCACCACCTGCGGCAGGAGCACTTCGGCGACGTGCGCAGTGCGCTGAGCGCCCACCAGGGTCGGGAGGTCAAGACGGCCGGCGACAGCGTGCTGGCCACGTTCCGGAGCGCTGTGCAGGCCGTTCGCTGCGCGACCACCATCCAAGCCGCGGCGGCCACCACCGACCTCCAGGTCCGGATCGGCGTCCACGCCGGGGAGCCGATCTCAGACGAGGACGACGTTTTCGGCACGGTCGTGAACGTCACCAGCCGACTGTGCGCCGCCGCCGACGGAGGCGACATCGTCGTCTCCGACACGGTCCGCTCGCTGGTCGGCCGCCGAGGCGACTTCACATTCGAGGACCTCGGCAAGCTGTCGCTGAAGGGCGTGGAGGAACCTCTGGCGGCCGCTCGGCTCCGCGTCGGTGTCGGGCGAGCGGCACCGGCCCCCGCGTCCAACCTCAACCCGGGCGCCATGCGTCCCGAGCGGACGATGCTGTGCCCTGTGGTCGTCGGACGTGCGGCCGAGCGGCAGACGTTGGCTGACGCGCTCAGCTCGGCCGCCGACGGGCACGGAGGGCTCGTGGTGCTGGCCGGCGAGGCGGGGATGGGCAAGTCCCGGCTGGCGCGGGACGCGCGAGAGCGGGCGGTCGAGCTGGGGATGGTCGTCCTGTCCGGTCGGTGCGTGCCGGGCGCCAGCCCCGTCCCCTACCGACCGCTCACCGAGGCGTTCGCCTCGCGCTTTCGAGATTCGCCGCCCCCCACCGACACCCGCCTCGCGGGCTTCGGCATCCACCTCGGACGGCTCGTTCCTCACTGGCGCACGGAGGGCCCAGACGGGGTGGACGAATCGGCCGTCCTGCTCGGCGAGGCGGTCGTCCGCCTCGCCCAGCTGGCCGGCGGAGGGAGCACGCTCCTCGTGCTCGAGGACGTGCACTGGGCCGACGTGGAGTCGCTCGCAGTCGTCGAGTACCTCGCCGACGCGTTGCACGACCAACCGGTGCTCTGCCTCTGCACCACGCGCGTCGAGGGCCGCGCCGTCGACGCACTGGCGCGGCTCCGCCGGAACGAGGCCGTGGTGATGCTGGGGCTGGACGGCCTGCCCGCCGACGACGTTCGACAGATCGTGGACGCATGCCTGGGAGAGGGCGACGTGCCCGCCGACCTCGCCGCATGGATCGAAGCTCGCAGCGACGGCATCTCCTTCCTCATCGAGGAACTCCTCGCCGGCCTGGTCGCTTCGGGCACCCTCGCCCGGGATGCCCACGGATGGACGACGACCGGACGTCTGGAGGCGTCGGTCCCGTTCGACGCGGGTGAGTCGATCCGTCGGCGCCTGGCCGTGCTCGACCCCGCAGCCAAGCGAGTGATCCGGGCCGCCGCGATGCTTGGGCGTCGTTTCGAGTGGGACCTGCTGCCCGGGGTGGCCGAGGTCGACGGCCGAGCCGCGGTGGACGCCCTTCGCGCCGCGGTCGATGCGCAGATCGTCGCCGTCGAGGGCGAGGGCTTCCTCTTCCGTCACGCCCTCAGTCGTGACGCGGTGCTCGGCGAGTTGCTGCCGCCCGAAAGGCGTGACCTCGCTTCCCGCGCCGGGCCCGCGGTCGAGCGGGCCAACCCGGGCCTGCCCGGTGCCGTGTGCGAGCTCGCAGCGGAGCTCGCCGAAGCGGCCGGAGACCACGGCAAGGCCGCCGAGCGGCTCATCGAGAGCGCCCGCCGCGCCCTGGTGAGCGGGGCCTTCGCCACCGCGGAGGCGACGGCCGAGCGAGCACGTCGCCTCGCCCCTCCCGGAGCGGCCGTGGCGCTGGATGCGGATCTGATGCTCGTACGGATCCTCGCGGCTGCGGGCAAGCCCGCCGCTGCGCTCGCGCTCGGATCACCGCTCGTGTCGCAGGTGCGAGCGCGCGGCCGTGCTGAGGCCGTCGAGGTGCAGCTCGAGCTGGCGCGTGCTGCGCGCGGCGCTGGTGACGTCGCCGCCGCGGCCGAGCTCACGGCGGCGGCCCGGACAGATCTCGACGGCGAGCTGGCGCTGGCCGCACAGCTGGACGCCGTCACGGCCTACGTCGCCCTGGATCAGGGCCGCGTCGACGAAGCCGTCGAGCTGGCGGAGCGTGCGGTCGAGGCGGCCGCCGCGGCGGACCAACCCGCCGCGGCATGCGAGGCCCTCGAGGTGCTCGGCCGCATCGCACAGCTCGAGGACGTGCCCAGCGCGCTCGCGCACTATCGGCGGGCGGCCGAGCTGGCTGCCCGGCACGGGCTGGCGGGGTGGGAGCTGCGAGCGCGCCACGAACTCGCGCTGCACGCCTGGGGAGATGGCGATCTCAGGCCGCTGCGTGAGGTTCGTGACCTGGCTGCGCGTACCGGGGCGCTTGTCACCCAGGCCGTGATGGACCTGAGCCTGGCCGACGTGGCACTCGCCGGCTTCGAGCGCGACGCTTGCCTGGCCGCAGCCCGGTCTTGCGTCGAGGCGAGCCGTCGCTACGGGCTGGCCACCGAACCGGTCGCCCACCTGTGGCTCGCCGGCGGTCACGCGCTCGCGGGCGACGACGAGGCCATGGAGGCGTCGATCGCTGACGCGCTCGCTCGTGATCCGCAGGATCCTCGCATCCTGGGTGACCTGCACGGACGGGTCTACGTCACCAGGGCCTTCGTCTCCGGCGAGCTCGGCGCACTGCCGACGCACCTCGACACGATGATGCGCTACGTGGAGCTGACGCCGCCGGGGACGTCGATCTTCCCGGCGCGACAGCTCTGGGGGACCGTGCACGCCACGCACGACGACGACCTCGGCGTCAGCGCGCTGGCGGATTGCCGCAGGTGGGCCGATGCCACCCCCATGCCATCGGTCCGCACCGCGGCGTTGGCCGTCGAGGCGATCGTGCGCGGCCGGCAGGGCGATGCAGAGGCAGCCGCAGCCCTTGCCGAGCGGACACGGATCGACCGTGATGCCCTGGCGGTCGGAGCCGGCCTCCGCCACTGCCAGCAGCTCCTGGCGGCGATCGCGGCCCTCCGCGACGGATGGGGCGATCCGATCGCCTGGCTGCGCGAAAGCGAGGCCTTCTTCGCCTCGGGCGGGTACGAGCTCACCGCCCGGCGTTGCCGGACGCTGATCGGCGAGGCCGGCGCCCCGGTTCCTCGCCGCCGGGCGAGCGGCACGGTCGTCCCCCCAGTCCTCCGCGCCCTCGGCGTCACGAGCCGTGAGCTCGACGTCCTCACCCTTGTGGTGGAGGGGTGCACCACGAGGGACATCGCCGGCCGCCTCTTCCTCTCCCCCAAGACCGTCGAACGGCACCTCGCCAACCTGTTCGACCGCACCGGGGTGCGGAACCGGGCGGCACTGGCCGACCTGGCCCGTTCGCACGGCATCGGCGCTCCCTAGCTCCCTGGGGGGGCCGATCCTTATATGGGTGGTCGCCCCCCGATGCGGGATGGGTGGTGCCTGACGGATGCTCGGCGCATGCAGACCAACGTCCATGAGATCGCCGACGGCGTGTATCGCCTGTCGACGTGCATCCCGGAGGCCGCCCCTGGCGGCTTCACCTTCAACCAGTACCTGATCGACGCCGAGGAGCCCCTCCTGTTCCACACGGGGCCCCGCCAGATGTTCGATCTCGTCGCACCGGCCGCCGCCGGGGTGCTCGACCTCGAGCGCCTCCGGTGGATCAGCTTCGGCCACGTCGAATCCGACGAGTGCGGTGCCATGAACCGGTGGCTGCAGGCGGCCCCGGCAGCGGCGGTCACGTTCAACGGCCTCGGATGCGACGTGTCGCTCAACGACCTGGCCGACCGGCCGCCGGTCGTCGCCGACGACGCCACACCGCTCGACATCGGCGGCCACCGGATCCGCACGATCGCCACCCCGCACGTCCCCCACGGCTGGGAGGCCCAGGTCATCTTCGACGAGCCGACCCGCACCCTCTTCTGCGGCGACCTGTTCGGCCAGACCGGCGATGGTCCCGCCATCGTCCACGATGCCGACCTGGTCGGCGCCGCCCTGGCCGCCGAGGACCTGTTCGGGGCGACCTGCCTCACGGCCGCCACCGCACCGACCATCCGCCAGCTGGCCGACCTCGAGCCGCGGACGCTCGCCCTGATGCACGGCCCGGCCTTCGCCGGCGACTGTGTGACGGCCCTGCACGATCTGGCCGACGCTTACGAAACGCGATTCCGAAGCACCTGCGAGCAAGGAGCAGCAGCATGAACGCCATGACCGCCATCGACCTCAACACCGTGCGCCCGATCGAGCGTCCCGAAGCCACCACCCTCGCCGAGACCGAGGTGGCGCGGTTCGCCTCGATGCTGCGCTCGTTGGCCCCCGCCGACTGGACCCGCCCGACGGACTGTCCGCTGTGGGACGTGCGGGCGATGGCCGGCCACGTGCTCGGCATGACCGAGACCTTCACGGGACTCCGTCCGTTTGCGACCACGATGCGGGCGGGGGGCAAGCGGGCCGGCGACGGCCCGTTCGTCGACGGTCTCACCGCCGTGCAAGTGGATGCCAACGCCCAGCTCACCAACGACGAGCTCCTCCGCCGTCTCGACACCGCCGGACCGAAGGCGGCCCGGTGGCGGGCCCGGCGCCGCCTCATGCGTCGCATCCCGATGAAGGAGGAGGTCGACGGCGTCGAGGAGACGTGGCGCATGGGCTATCTCGTCGACATCATCCTCACCCGCGACACCTGGATGCACCGAACCGACGGGGCCAAGGCCACCGGTACGCCGCTCGAGCTCACCGCCGAACACGACGGCCGCGTCGTCGCCGACGCTGCCGCTGAGTGGGGTCGCCGCCACGGTCAGCCGTGCACGCTGCACCTCACCGGTCCCGCCGGCGGCACGTACGCCCAAGGCGCGGGCGGCGAGGAAATCACGATCGACGCCATCGACTTCTGCCGGATCCTCTCGGGGCGCGGCACCGGCGAAGGGCTCCTACGGCAACAGGTCCCGTTCTGACCCGCTGGAGGGCGCCCCGGCAAGCAGGAGGTCGTGGGTTCGAGTCCCATCGCCTCCACCGAGTACGTTCCGCTGAGGCCCAGGTCACCGCCCTGGGTTCCAGCGCGAGAGGGGCGGTCGTGCGGTCTCTGGTCACAGACTGGTCACCGTGATGCATCAGAGAGTCCCCAGGCGAGCGAGCAGATCTTCCCGGGCGCTCTCGAAGGTCTCCCCGATATGCACCAGGCGTGGTCCCGCGAGCTGAGCCAGGTGCCCGTACTCATCACCGGTCGTCGAGCCGAGATGCCAAATTGGAGCGGCGGCCTCGATGATCGGAGTCCAGATGTGGGGGTCCTCGGCCACGAACGGTCGCACCCCGATCGTTACGATTACCGTTGCGTCGGCAGCCCGTTGAGCCCAGAGCTCTCGCG
This sequence comes from Acidimicrobiales bacterium, assembly GCA_030681555.1. Classification (GTDB taxonomy): domain Bacteria; phylum Actinomycetota; class Acidimicrobiia; order Acidimicrobiales; family VFJN01; genus VFJN01. The sequence goes on along the minus strand of JAUXRW010000004.1, from coordinate 31,483 downwards.
TTTGGTTGATGTAGGACGAAGCGACCGGCGTCGGCTTGCCGGGACAGTAGATGCAACGTGATGGTCGCGCCGTCGATCCATCCGACGACCGGTGGGCGCTACACCTGGCGGCTGCCCGGCGAGACGGCGTCGCTCGAGGTGCCAGCGCCCGCCGACGTGGCCGAGCTGCCATGGGCATGGGTGGTGGCCTTCGGTGTCCGGGCGCCGCTGGCCGAGCCGGCTCACAACCCGCCGGCGGAGCCCCGCATGGAACCCAGGGAGCGGTGGAGCTCCAGCGTTAGACGTGTCCACGACGAGGCGGTCGAGGCACTCCGCAGCTCAACACCGGGGAGCAGGCACGACGCGGCACGCGACGCAGCGATGGGCTTGTGCCGGCTCGAGAGCCTCGGCGACCCCGGCGCCACCCGAGCGCTCGACTCTGTGGGTGAGCACTTTCGCGCTGCCGTTACCCGGCCAGGAGAGAACCAGCGCACGCTTGAGGGCGTCGGCAGACCTACGCCGGTTGTTAGCTGCCCGGAGACGTCGGTGTTTGCGTCGACAGAGGCGCGACGTCACGGCCATCCCGTGCGGAGCCGGCCCAGGTCATGCCTGGGCTCCTGCGCGACGGTCCACGAGCGCATCCGGACGTCGCGAGGGTCGTCGTGTGCGGTGCTCCGCTCAGCCTTGTGGCGATGGGTCCACGAGCGCCGCGCATAGGGCGGGAGCATTGTCCGTAGGGCGCAAGGGCTGGAGTGAGCCGCTACGACCGGCGGCCCCTCGGACGGTCAGACCTCGGCCACGGAGATGTCCCCCGGGGGCGGTGCGCCGTTCAAGGGCCGTTCAGGGCGCTGTCACCTCGTGCTGCGACGATGCCGACATGTTCCCCCAGGACTCCGCCCCGGAGCCCGACGCGGACGGGATCAAGTTCTACGACCGCGCCGGGGTCCACCAGTTCCTCGAGCAGGCCGAGGTCCATCGCGCGCAGCTCGAGGCGGCGTTGGCGGCGGCCCACGACCGCCGCCGCCGGGCGGAGGAGGCGCTGACCGCAGCGGCCGAGCAAAGCCACCGCATGGCCATGGCGCTGCGGTCCGCCACCCGCGACCTCGAGTCCGAGCGCGACACCACGGAGCGCACGGTGGCCGTGATCCTGGCCGCGGCCGACGCCGAGTGCGAGGGGATCCTCGCGGCCGCCCGGGCGTGGGCCGCCGAGATCGTCGCGACCCTCTCCTCCGACGCCTCCTACGAACCCGTCGCCCCGATCCGGGACGACCGTCCGGTCGAGGAGACCTGGTTCGACGCCCGGCTCGTCGGATGACCGCCGCCATCCCGCAGGTCGACCTGGCCGACACGGTGCCGGCGGCGGCCGTCGACGATCTCCTCGACGCCGTCCGCGACGGGCTCGACCACCTCTTCGAACAGGTCGAGACGGCCGAACGAGAGGCGGACGCGGCCGAGGAGAAGCTCCTCGCCCTCCACACCGGCCCGGACGGCGGCAGCGACCGCATCGGCCAGCTGCAGGCGTCGGTCGAGGAGCTGGCCCGCAGCGGGGACGGCTACTTCCGCATGGAGGTCGACGCGGCCAGCGCGAGGGCGGCCGCCCGGCTGGCCGACGCGCGCGCCTACGCGGCATGGCTGGTCGTCGATGCCCAGGAGCACGTCGCCGCCCACCTCGCCGGCGCCGCCCCCGTCGTCACGCCGCCGCCCCCCGTCGATCCGGCGGCGATGGCCGGTGCGGGCGCGGGCGACGCGCGTGAGCGCGAGGACGCGGCGCGGTTCGTCGACTTCTGGCAGCTGGAGCAGGCTGCATCTGCCCTGCGGGGCCAGCAGCTGGCCGAGGCGCGGGGCCGGCTCGTCCCCGTCCTCGTCGCCGTCGCCGTGCTCGTTCTCCTGCTCCTCTGGATCGGCTGAGGTCGTGTTGGCCGACACCGTCGGGGACGAACCCCGTCCGGCGGACGACCTCGAGCCGCCGCGCCCGGCGGCCCCGGAGCTGGACGACGCCCTCCGCTCGGCGCGGGCCGGGGCAGCCCGGGTGGCGCTGCAGTTGCGTGCCGCTGCGCACGCCCCCACGCCGCCGCCTGCGCTCAGCCGCGCCGGTGCCGCCTCCGAGCCCGACGAGCTGGGGGCGCTCCATCCGGCCCTCCGGGTCGACGCCCGACGCGCCGAGCTGTCCGACGAGCTCGAGCAGGTGCGCAACGACGCGATCCGGCTAATGACGGCGGCGCGCGCCCACGCCGCCGCCGTGGCGGCGGCGGCGAGCGAGCAGGCGCTCCGGGCTCTCCACCAGCGCCCGGCCACCGAGCCGCCGTCGAGCCTCCGCGTTGAGGTCGAGCCGCCGCCGGAGGTCGCCCCTGAGCGACCGCCGTTCCCCCGCTTCCCGGCCCCGACCATCGCCGCGCCCCCCGCTGCACTGCCGGCCACGTCGCCTGCGCAGACGTCCGCCGAGGAGGCACCGCAGCGCGCCGGCGACACGTTCGTCTTCGTGCTCCCGGTAGCGCCGGGAGTCGCGCCCGGCGCCGGGTGGCCGGCCGCTGCTCCGGCCGGCCCGTTCACGGTGGTGCCGCCCGCTGCGCCCCCCGCCGACGCCGTGGCTGCTCGCCCCCGATCTAGGCCGACGTGGAACAAGCTCCTCTACGTCGACGTGGTGCTGCCCATGATCGCCGTCCTGGTGCTCCTCGTCGTGCTCCTCGCCTGGGTGGGCTGACCATGGCCACGACGATGACTACCCTCCCGGGCCCGCCGTCCGGACCCGCGCCCGTCCCGCGGGCGATCGCCGTGCAGCCGGAGCTCGGCGACCGCATCTTCACCCGCGGCTCGCTGGCGACCGGATTGCTGGTGCTGGCCATCATGGCTGCCGTCGGGCTGTTCCTGTCCTTCGAGGCGGCCCAGGCGCTGCGGACCACCGGTGCCTCGTTCCTCACCACCGCGGAGTGGCAGCCGGACCGAGGCGAGTTCGGTGTCGCCGCGGTCCTGACCGGCACGATCGCCATCGCGCTGGTCGCCGTGAGCATCGCCCTCCCCGTGTCGCTCGGCTCAGCGCTCTTCATCGCCGAGGTCGCGCCCGAGCGCTTCCGGTCGACGCTCGTCGGCCTGGTCGACCTCATGGCCGCTGTCCCGAGCGTCGTCTACGGCCTGTGGGGCGCGTACCTGTTCCAGGGACAGATCCTCGGCGTCTCCCGGTGGCTGGCCACCTGGTTCTCGTGGATCCCGCTCTTCGAGGTGAGCGGCGCGGACCCGACCGATCCGCTCTCGAGCGAGACCGTCTTCACGGCCTCCACGTTCATCGCTGGCGTCGTGGTCGCCCTCATGGTGATGCCCATCCAGTGCTCAATCATGCGGGAGGTGTTCTCGCAGGTGCCCACCGGCGAGCGCGAAGGTGCGTTCGCCCTCGGGGCGACGCGGTGGGGGATGATCCGGATCGTCTCGCTCCCGTTCGCCCGGGGCGGGATCATCGGCGGGACGATGCTGGGGCTCGGCCGGGCGCTCGGGGAGACGATCGCCGTCCTCCTGATCATCTCCCCGCGCTTCGACATCAACTTCCACATCCTCGAGGCCGGCAGCAACTCGGTCTCCAGCCTCATCGCCCTGCGCTACAGCGAGGCCTCCGGCTTCGGCCTGTCTGCCCTGATGGCGGCCGGGCTCGCCCTCTTCGCCCTCACCCTCGTCGTCAACTTCACCGCGTCGGCCTTCGTCGCCCGCTCGCGGTCCGGCGCGAGCAGCGAAGCATGACGACCCTCCTGTCCGCCCCGGAGGCCGCTCGCCCGTCCGAGCGCACGGTGTTGCCGCGCGAGCACGGAGCTCCGGCCGGGGGCCAGGTCCGCCGCGCCATCGGGGGCGTGCAGCGTCAGGACCTGCTCAACCTGTGCGGCGCGCTCCTCAGCGCGCTCTGCACCGGACTGCTCCTGTTCGGCCGCTTGGCGCCGATCTCCGGCGCCGTCGGCTTCGTCATCGTCACCTACGTGCTGTTCGTCGCCATCTACGCGCTCCTCACGTGGATGGAGGACGAGCGCCCCGCCGTCGTCGACAAGGTCATGGCCGTGCTCCTGGCATCGGCGACGGTGCTGTCGCTGGTGGCGCTCGTGTCGGTCATCGCGTTCACGCTGTGGCGGGGACGGGAGGCGCTCGGGAACGTCAACCTCTACCACGACGACATGAGCGCAGCGGGCCCGGCCGACCCGCTGTCGAAGGGCGGGATCTCGCACGCCATCCTCGGGACGCTCATCATGATCTCGCTGGCCCTGGTCCTGACCGTGCCGCTCGGGCTGGCCTGCGCGGTGTTCCTGAACGAGACCCGCAGCCGGGCCGCGGGGATCGTGCGCTCGATCGTCGACGCGATGACCGCCCTCCCGTCGATCCTCGCGGGGCTGTTCATCTTCGCCACCTGGATCCTCGTGCTTGGCTTCGAGCGGTCCGGCCTGGCCGCCTCGATCGCCGTCAGCATCATGATGCTGCCGATCATCATCAGGTCGGCCGATGTGGTCCTCCGACTGGTGCCGGGCAACCTCCGCGAGGCGTCGGCGGCGCTCGGCGCGCCGCAGTGGCGCACGGTCCGTCACGTCGTCCTGCCCACGGCCCGGTCCGGGCTGGCCACCGCGGTCATCCTCGGTGTGGCCCGGGGCCTCGGGGAGACCGCGCCGGTGCTCCTCACGGCGGGGTTCACCTCGACGCTCAACGCGAACCCGTTGGAGGGTCCGATGGTGTCCCTCCCGCTGGCGACGTTCGAGTTCGTGCGGTCGCCCCAGCCGGCGCTGGTCGCCCGTGGGTTCGCCACCGCGGCGGTGCTCATGCTCCTCGTCCTCGTCCTATTCGTCGTCGCACGCATCCTCGGCGGGCGCCCCGCCGGACGAGTGAGCGGTCGTCAGGCCCAGCGCCTGGCCGTGCGGTCGGCGAAGGACGTCGAGCGGTTCGACGCGAAGCAGCTGGGAGCGACCTGATGGCCCGAGTCCGACTCGTCGCCGTCCTCCTCGTGCTGGGTGCCGTGCTCGCCGTCCTCGGCTCACCCGCCGAGGCGCGTGAGACCTACCAGCGCATCTCCGGGGAGGGATCGTCGTGGTCCGCCGGTGCGATCGATGCCATGCGTGTCAACGTCAAGCAGTTCGGCATCACGGTCGACTACAACCCGAGCGGGTCGAGTGCCGGCCGGAAGAACTTCCTCAACGGCACGGTCGACTTCGCGGCCTCGGACATCCCGTTCCAGTTCCGACCCGAGGACGGGTCCGCCCCAGAGAATCCCGCACGCGGGAGCTACGCCTACATCCCCGTGACCGCCGGCGGCACGTCGTTGATGTACAACCTGAAGATCAACGGCCAGCGGGTCACGAACCTGCGGCTGTCCGGGGAGAACGTCGCCAAGCTCTTCACCGGCGCCATCACGAGCTGGGACGACCCGGCCCTGAAGGCCGACAACCCCGGGCTGGCCCTGCCGAGCCGCAAGGTCGTCCCGGTGGTCCGCTCGGACGGATCGGGCTCGAGCGCGCAGTTCACGGAGTGGATGATCTCCCAACACCCCAGCATCTGGAACTCGTTCTGTGAGCGGTCCGGCCGCGCCCCCGCCTGTGGGTTCACGTCCTTCTACCCGACCGTCGGCGGGATGATCGCGCAGTCCGGGGACCTCGGCGTGGCCGGCTACGTCGCGCAGAGCTTCGCCGAAGGCGCCATCGGCTACGTGAACTACTCGTATGCGCTCGGCGCCCGCTTCCCGGTCGCGAAGGTGCTGAACGCAGCGGGGTACTACACGGAACCGACGCCCGAGAACGTCGCAGTCTCGCTCCTCAAGGCCAAGATCAACAACGACGAGAGCTCCGACAGCTACCTGACCCAGGAGCTCGACGACGTCTACCGCGACCCGGACAGCCGGAACTACCCCCTGTCGTCGTACTCCTACTTCATCCTGCCGACGAAGGTCGGGGGGCAGTTCAACGAGGCGAAGGGAAAGACCCTCGGCGCCTTCGCCTACTACGCGATGTGCCAGGCCCAGCAGCAGTCCGCGTCGCTCGGCTACTCGCCGCTGCCGATCAACCTCGTGACGGCCAGCTTCGACCAGATCCGGAAGATCCCCGGCGTGGTCGTGCAGGACATCAACATCAACAGCTGCAAGAACCCGACCTTCTCCTCCGATGGCACCAACCTGCTCGCCAAGAACGCACCGGTGCCGCCGGAGTGCGACAAGAAGGGTCCTGCGCAGTGCGCCACCGGCACGGGGGGCGTGAAGACGGTCTCGACCGCTGCGAGCGGCGGCGGGGGCACCGGCGGCGGGGGCGGTGGCGGGGCGACCGGCGGCGGTGCCGCCGGCGGCGGTGCCGGGGGGGCCACGGGAGGATCGACCTCCGGCGGTGCGACGGGCGCAGCTGACGGCGGTGCGGTCACGGACGGCGGCCTCGGAGGGACCGCGGCCTGCGATCCCGAGACGGGCGTGTGCCTCGACTCCCTCGCTGCCGGCGACGGGGGCGGCACCGGAGCGCTCGCGGAGGGCCCGGTGACGACCACACTCCTGTCCGGGTCGTCCGGCTGGTCGACGACGCAGACGTTGATGGTGCTCATCATCGTGCTGATGCTGGCCCTGGTGCTCGTCCCGGCCGCGGTGTGGCGCTTCCTGTCGAAGGACGAGGCGCCCTGATGCGGCCCCGCCTTCGTGTCGACCGTCGCCGGTCACGGGTCCGACCCGTCGCGCTGGTCCTCCTGGCGGTGGCGGGGGCCGCGTCGCTCGCCGCCCCTGGCACGGCGGCGGAGCCCACCGCCGGCAGCGCGGGAGTCGACACGTCGCTGCCGCCGACCGAGTCGCAGGTGACGGTGAGCGGGTCGGGTCCCTTCGCTGCCTTGCGAGTGACCGTCAACCAGACCCAGGACCTGGTCAACCAGGCGGTCTCCGTCACCTGGGCGGGAGGCGTCCCCACCCTGCGATCGCCCTCCCCGTTCAGCGGCCACTACCTGCAGCTCATGCAGTGCTGGGGCGACGACGACGGCACCAACCCGACGAACCCCGGCCCGCCCCCCGAGCAGTGTGTGCAAGGGGCCAGCGACGCGGTGTACGGGGGTCGGAGCGGGAGCCTCTTTCCTGGCGGCGGACTCGCGCTCGAACGGGTGATCTCGCGGGAGGGCTACCCGAGCTTCGACGAGGCCGACGGGTTCGCCGAGGACACCACTGGCTACCTGTGGAAGCCGTTCCGCGCGGTCGACGGCACTGTCGTGAACGCCCACTACGACCCTGCCTTCAACCCGTCGATCGTCGGCGGGAACTACTGGCTCAACCCGTACTTCAACTCGATCACGACCAACGAGATCCCGGGTGGTCGGACGGGCCGGGACGGGAAGGGCGCCGAGCTGTTCGAGGTCACCACGGGGCTGGAGTCGACCGGGCTGGGCTGCGGCATGAAGGTGCAGCCCGTGGCGGGCGCGGCGCCGAAGGCCCCCCGCTGCTGGCTCGTGATCGTGCCGCGCGGCGATCCTGCCGCAGAGAACGAGGGCACGCCGGTGGCCGGCGCGTCGGGGGTGTTCACGTCTCCGCTGTCGCCGGCGGCCTGGCAGCACCGCATCGCCGTGCCGCTCGACTTCACGCCCATCGACAGCAGCTGCGACCTCGCGGCCGAGCAACGCCGCATCTCCGGCAACGAGCTCCCCGTGCCCGCCGTCACCAGCTGGCAGCAGAAGCTGTGCTCGACGCCCGGTCTGCCGCCGTACGCCTACGGGACCGTTGGCGACTCCAACGCGCGCCAGCAGCTCCAGAGCGGGGTGCCCGGCGGACCGGGGATGGTCGTGGTGTCCCGCGCCATCGACCCGTCGACGGTCACGCCCGACAACCCCATCGTCTACGCGCCGATCACGCTCTCGGCCACGGTCATCGGCTTCAACGTCGAGCGCAGTCCCCGACCGGACGCCGGCCCGGAATCGGAGCTCCTGCGCGGCGTTCGCGTGGCCGAGCTCAACCTCACGCCCCGGCTCGTCGCCAAGCTCCTGACGCAGTCCTACCGGCAGCAGACGGCGGTCGGCTCCTCGTCCCCCCCGTACGACTGGGTCGTCGAGAACCCTCCGCACCTCGGGCTCGATCCGGACTTCCTCCGCTTCAATCCCGAGTTCGAGCTGCTGGAGAACGGCGGCAAGAACTTCGGTGGCCTGGTGATGCCCTCGCGCAGCTCGGACGTCGCTGTCCAGGTATGGGAGTGGATCTTCGCCGACCCGGAGGCGAAGGCATGGCTGGACGGGAAGGCCGACGAGTGGGGCATGCAGGTGAACCCTGCCTACGCAACCGTCGCGGCGAGCAACAGCACGGGCTCGGCCTTCGGTGATCCGGTGCCCGAGCAGTTCCCCAAGAGCGACCCCTACTGCTACGAGGCGCCGCCGCAGGGGCCCGGTGGCGTGGTCAAGCCGCCCCCGCTGTGCGGCACCGACTGGCTCCCGTACACGCAGAGTCTTCGCGATTCCGCTCGACTCACCCGAGCCGCAGACGACGGGTCGAGGACGAGCCTCGACACCTTCGCCCTCACGGCGGACAAGGTCTACCGCGTCGGCGGGCCACAGCTGCTGGGCAACCGCACGATGCTGTCCGTGACCGATTCTGCGTCCGCCGTGCAGTACGGGGTGCAGACGGCTCGCCTCAGCCGGGCCGGCGACGACGGCGACGCCCGCACCTTCGTGGCCCCCGACGAGCCCGGCCTCACGGCCGGCGTAGCGGCCATGACCGTGCGCGAGGGGACCTCGGTGCTCGAGCCGGTGGCCACCGCGCCGGCCCCCGGTGCGTACCCCCTCAGCGTGCTCGCCTACGCCGCCATCGCCCCGCTCACGCAGGACGCCGCCGCCCGCACGGACTACGCCGCCTTCCTCGACCACGCCGCCGGACCCGGCCAGGTGGCCGGGCGGGAGCTGGGTCAGCTGCCGCCCGGCTACACCCCACTGCCCGCAGTCCTCCGGGCACAGGCGGCCGCGGCAGCCCGTCAGGTGCGCGAGCTGACGGCCACTCCGCCTCCTGCCGACGGGCCCGGCGGGACGGCGCCCGACGGCTCACCGACCTCGTTCGACACCGCCTTCCCGGCGGACGAGTCCTTCTCCTCGTCCGCCGGAGGGTTCGTCGCGCCCGGCGGCGCGACGGCCTTCACGCCGGTGAGCTCCTCGCCCGTCGTCGAGCCGCCCGCGCCCTCCACGTTGGCCAAGCTCGTGACCCCGATCGTCGCGCTGGCGGGCAACCGCTTCGTCCTCCCGGTCCTCGCCGCCATCGCACTGCTGTCCGGTCTGGGCACCGTCGAGATCACGAAGCGCCCGCGCCGGGCGATCCCTGGCAGCAGCACGGACAGAGGGGTGCCCGCGTGACGTTCGCCGTCCCCAGATCACCAGGTCGCCGCTGCGCAGGCGCGTCCGTCGTCGCCGCTGCCCTGGCCGCCGCTCTCACCCTGGGGGGGTCTCCGGCCGGGGCGCAGGAAGCGCGCAACGGCGGTCGTCTCCAGGTCAGCCCGACCGAGGGCGGGAGCAGCACGCCGTTCGAGGTGGACATCCCGGGAAGGCCCGAGTGCCCTGGCGACAGCCCGGACGACGGCTACCGCGTCAACAGCTACATGGTGCCGGCGTCGGTCGACCCGGCGACGATCACCTACGACGGCCTCGGCCCCGCGCCGGCTTCCTTCGGGACCTACGAGACCTTCCGCGAACCCCTCTTCGACACGAACACGAACTCCTTCGTCAGTGCTCAGACAGCGGACGCGGAAGCGCCCGACGAACCGGGCCCGATCATCAACCTGCCCGCCTTCAGCTTCGGGGTGTACCAACCCGGGGACCTCCCGCCCGGCCGCTACCACATCGGCATCGCGTGCACGCTCCTGAACGAGGTCGTCACCGTCTGGGACACCGGGCTGGTCGTGAGCGAGACCGCGACAGACGAGCCTGCCCAGGTGCGGTGGCGGGTGCTCGACGTGGAGGGCCCCACGTCGAGCACGGGGCTCAGCACGAGCGCGCTCCTTGCCGGTGCCGGTGCCGGCGCCGTCGCTTTGGCCGTGCTCGTCCAGCGCACTCGCCGACCCCGTGCCGACTCCCGCTCGCAACCCACCCCCCGCCCGTCCCTGGAGGACCGATGACCGTGCACCATCCGACCCTTCGACGCGCGAGCGGTGCGGCGGCCCGGCTCGCCGCCGCAGGGTCTGCCGTCATGCTCCTGCTGACCGCGCTGACCATCGCGGGGGTGTGGGCGCCCGAGGCCTCCGCCGCCGCCGTGGACGGCGGAGGGGCCCAGGTGATCGCTCCCGAGGGGTCCACCGCGGCCGGGCAGCCCCTCACCAGCGGCGGCAGCGCCACGCCGTTCACGTTGCTCCTCCCCACCGGCGCCGCGTGCACCGGCGACAGCGCCAACGACGACTACCGGGTGCAGAGCTACATGGTGCCCGGCTCGGTCGAGCCCAGCACGCTAACCTTCGGCGAGCTCGGCCCGATCCCGTCCGGCTTTCGCGACGAGCCGTACCGGCAGCCGCTGTACCAGGAGACGTCGTCAGCCTTCGTCAACGCCCAGACGTCCGACGCCTCGGTCGACGGCGGGCCCGGACCCGTCGTCAACATCCCCACGTTCGCCGTGGGGCCCGAGGGTGTCTTCGTCCTCGGTGATATCCCTGCAGGCACGTACAACATCGGCATCGCCTGCACGCTGGGCCCGGCGTCGGCGACCCAGCTCGACAAGTACTGGAACACGCAGCTCACCGTCGTCGAGTCCGCCGCCGATGCACCGGCCGGGGTGACCTGGACGGCGAGCGACGACCCGCCGACTACGACCTCGACCACCGCCGGAGGCGCCTCGACGACGTCGAGCTCGTCCAGCACCTCGACCACGGCCGGCGGGGCGACCACCTCCTCCACGTCCACCACGACGGCTTCGTCCTCCACGACGGTGACCAACGCCCCGACCGGCGGATCGCCGTCGGGCACGTCCGTCATGAGCACGGTCGGGTCCCTTCCCCTGACGGGCAGCTCGACGACGGCCCTCGTGATCTGGGCCGTCCTCCTCCTCCTGTTCGGTCGCATGGCCGTGCTCTTGGCTCGCCCGCCGCGACTCGCGGAGCGTCGATGAGCCGGCCCGGCATGTCCCCGACGACGGCGTCCGCCGCGTCGATCCCCGCAACCCCGGAGGAACGATGAGCATCCACGACCCGATCTGGAGACGCCAGGCCCGGATGGCCACACGGATGTTCGCCATGCTCTGCGCCGTCGCGCTCGCGATCACCGGGTGGGGCATGTCGTCGTCGGGGCTCCCCGAAGCCGGCGCAGCCAGGAGCGGCGGTGCCGCCCAGATCGTCACGCCACCGGAGGATGCCTCTCCCGGACAGCCGCTCACGAGCGGGGGCAGCGCCACGCCCTTCAGCCTCGAGCTGCCGACTGGAGCGGCGTGCACCGGCGACAGCGCGAACGACGACTACCGCGTCCAGAGCTACATGGTGCCCGAGGCCGTCGCGCCGGACACGCTGAGGTTCGGATCGTCGGGACCCCTTCCCACCGGCCTCGGTGCGGCCGGGTTCCGGCAGCCGCTCTACACCGTGACCTCGACGGGCTACGTCGACGTGCAGACCGCCAACGCCTCCACCACTGGGGGCCCCGGCCCGATCGTGAACATCCCCGCGTTCAGCCTGGGGGTGTTCTCGCCCGGCGACATCCCGGCCGGTGCGTACAACGTGGGGATCGCCTGCACGATCGGAACGTCGGCCTCCCCGACACAGCTCGACAAGTACTGGAACGCGCAGATGACCGTCGTGACGGCACCGGGGGACGAGCCGGCCGGCGTGACCTGGACCGTCGACGCCGGCGCCACCACCACCACCACGGCGCCGGGCACCACCTCCACCTCGGCGCCCGGCTCGACGACGTCGACCGTCGCTCCCGGCTCGACCACCTCCACCACCGCGGGAGGCACCACCACGTCGACGACGGCTCCCACCACGACGTCGACGACGGGCGTCACGACGTCGACCACCTCGCCGGCGAGCACCACCTCCACGACGGCGGCCGCCACGACCACGTCCACCACAGCGGGGGCGACCACGACGTCGACGACCGTGGACACCACGACCTCCACGAGCACGCCGGTCAGCACGACCTCGACGACCGAGCCGACCTCGACGACCAGCTCGACCACGAGCTCGTCGACCTCCTCGACGTCGTCGACCACGTCGACCTCGACGACGGCGCCCGACTGCTCGGTTGCATCGACCACCTCGACCAGCACCGGGTCGAGCGACACCTGCGTGCCGGCCGGTACGACGATCACCTCGTCGGTGGCAGCGGGCGGGCAGATCACGATCTCGTCCACCGGGTGGCAGCCCGGCGCGGTGATCAACGGGGTGCTGAACTCCGACCCGATCGCCCTCGGCACGTTGACCGCAGACGCGAGCGGGCTGGTGGCGGGCGCCTTCACGATGCCAAGCAGCGTGCCCGTCGGGCCGCACCAGCTCGTCCTCACCGGCACGGATGCCGCCGGCCGAGCGCGGACGATCCGGGCCTCGGTATCCGTCACCGCAGACAGCGGTACCAGCAGCACCAGCAGCACGAGCACGACCACCACCGGCGGTGGCCGCCTGCCGGCCACCGGGTCGTCGGCGACGGCGCTCGTCGGGTGGGCGCTGCTGATGCTCGCCTTCGGTTGGGTATCCATCCTCCTCGGGCGCTCGCCCCGGTTGCAGCAACCCCGCGGGTGACGGCGGTCGCCAGCGCACCCCGGCTGCTCTGGCGGTCCCGACGGACCGCTGTCGACCTCCCGCGGCTGCCACCCCGCCTTCAGCTCGCCCGCGGGGTGCTCGTCGTGGTGTTCGTCATCTCCGCGAGCCTGGTGATCCAGCTGGTGGTGGTGAGCAACCTGCAGCAGCGGGCCGCGCAGCAGCGGGCGTTCGACCGGTTCCGCAGCGAGCTGGCCACCGGCACGGCGCCGATCGGTCCCGTCGGGGCCGATGGCCGCCAGCTCGCGCAGGGCACGCCGGTGGCCTACCTGGAGATCCCGGCGATCGGGCTGCGGCAGGTGATCGTCGAGGGGACGACGTCGTCGGCCCTCTTCACCGGCCCAGGCCATCGTCGGGACTCCCCGCTGCCGGGGCAGGCCGGCGTGAGCGTCGTGCTCGGGCGCAGCGCCGCCTTCGGCGGCCCGTTCCGCCAGATCGACGCCCTCGAGCGGGGCGACACCATCCACGTGACGACCGGGCAGGGCGAGTTCGACTACCGCGTCACAGGTCGTCGCAGCGACGGCGATCCCGCGCCCGGCCCCGCTGGGCCCGGGAAGGGCCGGCTGCTCCTCGCCACCGCGGCGGGCCGTCCCTTCATGCCCGATGGGGTGCTGCGCGTCGACGCCGACCTCGTGACGGCCGCAGTCGGCGGAGCGGCTCCCCTCGTGGCGAGTCGGGCCCTGCCCCCGGCCGAGCAGCTCATGGGAGCCGACACCGGGACGCTGTGGGCGCTAGCCCTGTGGCTCCAGGCGCTGACGGTCGTCGCCATCGGCGCCGTCTGGGCCTGGCACCGCTGGGGCCGCGCCAAGGCGTGGGTCGTGTTCCTCCCGCCGCTGATCTTCGCAGGCCTGTCCGCCTCGGGCGAGGCGGCCCGCCTGATGCCCAACCTGCTGTGACCCTCAGGAGCCTGCCGATGCCCACGCCCCACCAGCCCTCGACCGCCGATGCCCGGCCCCACGGCAGTGGCTCGCGCACGTTCCTCGACGGCTCCGTCGTGCAGCTCGTCGCCGGTGTCGCCGGGGGACCGGACCCGATGGTGGCGCCCGTCCATCGGGCCGACATCGTGCTCGGCGGCGATCGCGTGACCGCCGTCGACGGCGACATCGCGTGGGAGTGGCTCCTCCACGACCTCGAGGAGGTGCACCACGGTCGGGACGGCGCCTGGACGATCCTCGCAGTCCCCGGGGTCCGCGACCACGGCGTCGCCGTGCGAACGGAGGACGCCGGGGAGTTCCGTCGCCTTCTCGACGCGCGACGGGCGGCGTCGAACCTGCGCCGCCCGCAGGCCCTGCAGCGGCCTGCGCCGGCGGCCACCGGGTGGGGCGTCAACGCGGCCAGCGATCCCATCAACGACCCGGTCGGCGATGCGCTCGGCGACCCCGTCGGCGATCTCGTCAGCGATCCGGACGTCATCGATCCGCCCGAGCTCCGCGACTTCTCGCGGCACGATGACCCGACGCTGGTGCAGCCGATCCCGGCCCCGCCTGTGCTCCCGTCGGCGGAAGGCCCGCCGTTGACGTTCCGCGCGCCGACCGTCGGAAACCCGGTCGGTTCGGACCGGGAGGCGCGCCGCCCGTCGCGCTTCCGGCAGCTGCGGGGCGGCCGCCCGACGTCCCGTCCGTCGAACCCGACCGAGCCGCGCCAGTCGCGCCCGGCGCCGCTCGAGGCCCGCAGCATCTCGGCGTGGTTCGGTACCCACAACGTGCTCGACCGCGTGTCGCTCGAGATGCCGGCCAGCCAGGTGACCGCCCTGATCGGTCCATCAGGGTGCGGCAAGTCCACGTTCCTGCGGATCCTCAACCGGATGCACGAGCTGACCCCGTCGGCGGCGCTGGCGGGAGAGGTCCTGCTCGACGGCCAGGACGTCTACGACCCCGGCCGGAAGATCACCGACGCCCGCCGGGAGATCGGGATGGTCTTTCAGAAGCCCAACCCGTTCCCTGCGATGTCGATCTACGACAACGTCGTCGCCAGCCTGCAGCTCACCGGCACGAAGGCCACCACGGACGAGAAGGACGAGCTCGTGGAGACGTGCCTCAGCAAGGCCGGCCTCTGGACCGAGGTGCGGGACCGCCTGCGCCAACCCGGCGGAGGGCTGTCCGGCGGGCAGCAGCAGCGCCTGTGCATCGCTCGCGCCCTCGCCATCCGCCCTCGCGTGCTGCTCATGGACGAGCCGTGCTCGGCGCTCGACCCCACCTCCACACGCCGCATCGAGGAGACGATCCACGAGCTCGCCCCGGAGGTCACGATCGTGATCGTCACCCACAACATGCAGCAGGCGTTGCGCGTGTCGGACCGCTGCGCGTTCTTCCTGGCCGAGCAGGGCACCCCTGGGGTGATCGTCGAGCACGGGCCCACCGACGCCGTCTTCGAGTCGCCGCAGGACCGCCGTACGAGCGACTACGTCACCGGTCGGTTCGGCTAGCACGACCGCGGGGGGCGGTGCCGCCTACCCATCGAGCCGGCCACGAGACGCGTCCCCGGAACTCTTCACTTCGAGGCCACGTTCCGGACGAACGGGCTCGTCATAGTGCCGGATGTGTCGGCGCCCGCCGCCACCTCATCCGGGCGGACAGCCCGGGCGCCACTCAAAGGGGTTCCCACTTGCACAGGTTGATCAGTCTCTCCAGGACCAAGCGGTCGAAGGTCGCCGCCGCGTTGACCATCGCGGCCGTGGGCATCGGCGCGCTCGTCGCGACCGGAAATCCCGCTACCGCCGATCCGAAGCAGTTCAACGCTGCCACCGGTGTCGGCTCGGACACCACGCAGGACGTCATGAACGCCCTCGCCGGCTTCACCAACACCTCCAGCTACACGCCTGCGCAGAGCTCCGCCGCCTCCGGTCGTCGGCAGCTCACCTCGTGGGATGCCACGGGCTCTGCCTGCATCACCCCCAAGGCGCCTGGCGCCACGTTCACGCGGCCCAACGGGTCCACCGGCGGCCGACGCGCCCTGAGCCGGTCGATCGACGGCTCGGGCTACGACGCCGCTAACTGTGGCGGTGGCCTCAAGGTCATCTCTGGCCTGGTGCAGTACGCCCGGTCGTCGGCGGGTCCGAGCGGCAGCGGTACCGCCCTCACCTACATCCCGTTCGGGCGTGACGCGCTCAGCTTCGGCTACTACGCCAACGGGGTCGCCCCGGTGACCACCCTCACCAGCGCGCAGCTCACGTCGCTCTTCCGCAACGGTCCGGCCACCATCGACGGCGTCGAGATCGTGCCCTGCGGCATCCAGCTGGGTTCCGGCACCTACCAGTTCTGGAACACGGCCACCGGCAACACGGCGGACCAGGAGGCGACCGGGACGCAGGTCTGCAACAGCGCAGCGCTCGATGCAGGCCTCAACCCGAACCTGTCGGGGCGGTCCCAGGAGAACGACGCCAGCGCCCTCAAGGCCCGCGGTGATCTGCCGGCGTTCGCCGGCAAGCAGGTGATCATCGGCTTCTCCGCGGCCAACTTCATCTCCCAGAGCAACGGTGTCGTCGCCAGCCAGCTGCCTGCGGGTGGCGTGGTGAAGCTCGGCGCCATCGACGCCCTCGGCCTGCCCCACACGGGGACCGCACCGTCGCTCTCCCCGAGCAGCGGCTTCTACGCCAGCACCACCTACGGCCGGGACGTCTACAACGTCCTCTCCAAGGGCCTCCTGGACAACCCGGGCAACAACGACATCAAGACGCTCTTCGTCGGGTCGACGTCCGGCGTGTGCACCTCGACGTCGACCATCCAGACCTTCGGATTCCTGAGCCTCGGCGCCGACTGCGGCAGCACCACGCTCACCGGCCCGCTGGTCACGGGGACGCTGTGACGCCGTCCATCTGCCACGACGACCATCCCGACTCCCCCCACTCGAACCGAACGACAAGGACCGAACGCATGAAGCGAAGCTCGAAGAAGGTGTGGTCGGGGCTGCTGGCCACGGCGGTCGCCGCGGCCGTCGTGCCACTCCTCTCCGCCCCCGCCGCCGGCGCCGCCGGTGTCCCGCAGCCCGGGGGCGCCAGCGTGCGCACCCCGGGCGGCGCGGCCGCCCTCGACTCCGGCACCAGTGCCAGCACGTTTACGCTGCGGCTCCCCAACGGCGCCTCGTGCGGTGGTGACAGCGCCAACGACGACTACCGGGTGCAGAGCTACATGGTGCCCGCCAGCGTCGACCCGAGCACGTTGACCTTCAACGCGGCCGGGCCGATCCCGAACACCCTCGGGGCCGGATTCCGCCAGCCGCTCTACGACAGCAACGGGTCCGGCTACGTCGACGCGCAGACGGCCAACGCCACCAGCCCGCCCGGTCCGGGCCCGATCATCAACATCCCGGACTTCAACTACGGCGCGGTGTTCGTCCCCGGTGACATCCCGGCGGGTGCGTACAACCTCGGCATCGCGTGCACCTTGGGCCCGGCGGGTCCGGACCAGATGAAGGAGTACTGGAACGTCACCAAGACGTTCTCCACCAACGGCGGCGACGGGTTCGCCAACGTGAGCTGGAGCGTCGGCGCGGTGCCGGCTGCTCCCACCCTCACCGCGGTGACGCCCGGCGACGGCTCCCTCGCGGTGGCCTTCACGGCCGGCGCCTCGACGCCGGCCACGACCGGCTTCACCGTCACCGCCACGCCGCCCGCCGGTGCTCCCGTCACGGCGACGGGCGGCAGCTCGCCCATCACGGTGCCGGGCCTCACGAACGGCACGGAGTACAGCGTGACGGTGCGGGCCACCAACAGCGTCGGCAGCGGACCGGAGTCGAACGCGCTCACCGGTACGCCGAACCCGAGCCGTCCCGCGGTCACCGGCCTCACGGCCACGCCGGGCGTCGGTTCGATCGACGTCGACTGGAGCTACGCCGGCCCCTCCGTGACCGGGTATGCCGTGACGGTGGACCCGGCAGAGGGCACGACGATCGTGGACGAGGCGAACACCTCGGCGCAGATCACCGGCCTCACGGCCGGCACGCTGTACACCGTCACGGTCACGCCGCTGTACGCCACGGCGCCCGCCGGCACCCCCGCCCAGGTGGGTCCGGTCACGCCGAACAGCGCACAGACCATCCAGCAGCACCTCGAGGTCACCCGCCCCGTGGGCAACCTGGTGCTGACGCAGGTCTGCGGGGCGTTCGGCGCCCTGCCGGCCGGAACCGGCACCACGTCCCCGGGCTTCCCGTCGGGTTCGCTGCCCGCGGTGGCTGCGGCCGGTCCGGGCACGGCGCCCATGCAGAGCTGGGACGAGGGCCTGGCGTCGCCGACCGAGGGGTCGAACCCCGACGGCGGCTTCGCCCAGTACCCGTACCCGACCGACGCCGACGGGGTGCCCAGCGCCACCTACCCGACGCACTGCGGCATCGACCTCGGCAAGGGCAAGCTCATCACCTCGGGCGCCGGCGCCGGTCAGTTCTTCGCCGCCAGCGGCCGGCTCAACCAGGTGACCGTGGTGGACACCCGTGACACCGACGACGGCTGGACCGTCAACGGCACGATGGGGGCCTTCACGAAGCCCGGAGCGAGCTTCAGCGGCAACCACCTCGGCTGGAACCCGTTCCTGACGAGCGACACCCCGGCGTTCGACGACGACCTCGACCCCGCCACCCCGGACTACTCGCAGGCCGCTGCTGCCGGTGCGCCCGTCGAGCCGAGGAGCACGGGGGCCAACGGGCTCGCCGCGGGTCGGGCGCTCGGCACGGCCCCGCAGGACAGCGGCCTCGGCATCGCGGTGTTCGATGCGTGGCTCAAGCTCCTGATCCCGGTGACCGCGGTGAACGGCGTCTACGAGGGGACGCTCACCTTCACGGTCGCCTGATCCCCGGCGTGACCGCACAGCACACAAGCAGACGGCTCGCCGACGAGCGGTACGAGGCCCGGCGCCTCGTACCGCTCTCGGCGTTCCCGCCAGATGAACGAAAGGCATCCGCGATGTGCCCCCGGAGACGACTCCTGGCTGCGACGACCACCCTCCTCCTGGCCCTCGGCGCCTCGGCCCCGACGGCGTGGAGCCAGGAGCAGCCGGCCGCGGGCACGGAGGAGGTCCACAGCTGGGCGCTCGCGCCCGCGGGCTCGACCGATCCCGGCGAGGCTGGCAACCGCCCCAACCTCTCCTACGAGCTCGAGCCGGGCGCCGAGGTCAGCGACGCCGTCACGCTCTTCAACTACAGCAACATCCAGCTCACGTTCGCGGTGTACCCCACCGATGCCTTCAACAACGAGGACGGCCAGTTCGACCTGCTGGCCACCGGTGAGGAGCCGGAGGACCTCGGATCGTGGATCACCCTCCCGCAGGGCAACGTCACTGTGCCGCCGCAGTCGCAGGCGACGATGCCGATCTCGGTGAGGGTGCCGGCGACGGCCCGGCCCGGCGACCACGCCGGAGCGATCCTCGCCTCGTCCTCCGCTGCGAGCACGGCGCCCGACGGCAAGGTCATCACGCTCGACCGCCGGACCGGCACTCGGGTGTACGTCCGGGTGGCCGGGCCCCTCGAGCCGGAGCTCGCCATCGAGAACGTGTCCGCCAACTACTCGCCGTCGCTCAACCCGCTCGGCGGCACGGCCAAGGTCTTGTATCGGATCCAGAACCGGGGCAACGTCCGGTTGAGCGGCGCCCACAGCGTCTCGATCGCGGGCCCGCTCGGGCTCTTCGAGCAGCACGTCGATGCCGAGGAGCTCACGGAGCTGCTGCCCGGCGAGGGCGTCACGCTCGAGGCGACCTTCGACGACGTGCCGGCGAGCGCGGTGGCGTTCGCGAAGGTGCGGTTGGATCCGGCATCGGGAGGCGGCGCCGAGGAGTTGGCCAGCGTCTCACGCCGCGGCATGGTGCTGGCCCCACCGATCACCTTGCTGCTGCTGGCGCTGGCGACCTGGCTGGCCTTGCGGGCCCGCCGCGCCTACCGCCGCCACCAGCGGGAGGACCGCGCCCTCGGGGTGCAGCCGACGTGAGGCGACCCCTGCGCGCCGGGGTGGCTAGCGCCGTCGTGCTGCTCGGCGTGTGGGTCGCGACGTCGGCGGCGACGGCCCAGGACGCGGCCGTCTCCGGACCGACGATCACGCTCGATCGCACCTCGATGCGCCCCGGCGAACGGGTCCTCGTCACGTTGGAGGGGTTCGAGGGGAACGCGGTGACCCTGGCGGTCTGCGGCAACCAGGCTCGGCGCGGCTCGGTCGACTGCAACCTGATCGCCAGCGAGGGCGTGCGCCTCGATCGCGACGGGTCCTCCACCTTGGCGGAGTACCCGGTGGCTGCGCCGGCCCTGCCCTGTCCCTGCCTGGTCCGAGCGTCGACGAAGTCCTTCGACCAGCTCGCCGTCGTGCCCGTCGAGCTCCTCGGGCACCCCGTCGGTCCGGTCGTCGGAACGAGCGCGCAGGCGCCTCTCGAGGTGTCCGTGAGGGCCGAGCGCGATCCCCACGGACTGCTCGCAGGGCTCCGATCGGCCCTCGGGGGACCGACGCACTACGACGTCGAGGTCACGGTCCGGAACCGGAGCGCCGAACGGCTCGACGGCATCGTCCTGGCCGGCTCGGTCGGCCGCGGAGGAGAGGGAGACGTCACAGCGGTGGAGGTGCCGACGCCGGGGTCCCTGGATCCGGGCCAGACGTGGGAGGGCACGGTGCGCACCCGACTGCCGGCCCCGGTGCTCGGCGGGTTCACGTGGTCGGTCATCGCCTCGGGCGCCGGCGGTCCGGTCGAGGCCAGCCTGCAGACGCAGGCGCGGCCGCTGGGCTTCGTCCTGCTGGCGCTCGTGCTCCTCGCCGACGTCGCCGCGATCGCCTGGCGGCGAGCGCACCGGCACCGCGTCCGTCGGTCCGCTCCCGCCGCGCCGACCCCGGTGCCGGCCTGAGTTTGGCCTGCGGGTCCCGAACGTTCACAGCGGCGTCATAGCCCCGCCACCCCTCACTCCTACGATCCGACGGTGCTGGCGGACCTACGCAACTCCCCGCCCGCTGTGCGTCCGCAGGAGCGGTCGGGCGGCGAGTGGAAGAGCTGGCGGGACGGCCAGGTCACCGTCCTCCTCGTGACCGACAGCGCCGCGTGGGAGGACCAGATCGCCTCCTGGCTGCACGCGGAGGGGTACGCCGTGCTGGTCGACGACCTCCGGGGTCCCGAGCAGTCGACCGAGGGCGGGGCCGGCGCCACGGAGCCGACGGTGTCCTTCGACATCGCCGTCGTCGACATGGGCCTCACCGCCCGCCCTGCGGCCGAGGTGCTCGCCCGGCTGCGCGCTCACAGCGCTGCGCCGATCCTCGCCGTCTCCCCGGTGGCGTTCCGGGCCCCGGTCGCGCTCGACGTCTACGAAGCGGGAGCGGACCAGCTGGTCACCCAGGCCGTGGGGCAGCGGGAACTCGTCGCTCGCGTCCGCGCGCTGCTCCGCCGGTGGCCCGGCCGACCCCGTCCCGACCAGGAGCCCGCCGCCGGCCTCGGCCCGATCTCCGTCGACATCGCGACCTGCACGCTCACGATCGGCGACCACAGCACGGGCCTGACCCCGGACGAGTGCGCCGTGCTCCTCGCCCTGCTCCGGCGGCCCGGGAGCGTCGTCCACCGGGAGGAGCTCGCCGCCGGGGAGGCCGGTGTCCGGGAGCGGGTGCTCGACTCGGTGGTCCGGCAGGTGCGGGGCAAGCTCGAGGCGGTCGAGGGCCGTCGCCGCATCGAGACCGTGCGCGGGGTGGGCTTCCGCCTCCTCCCGGAGCCGGGCCCAGCCCCGGGAGCGGGCCCGTAGCCCCGTCGGGTCGCCAAGCGCGCGGAGATGGAAGCAGGTGTTCGGCCTCCGATCACCTCCGCTTCGGAGTGCGGCAACGTTGGCTTCGTACCTTCCGGACCAGACGTGCGGATCGACCGCCCGACGCTGCTGGGAGGCCCCGATGTTCGAACAGGACCTGATGGAAGCGAGCGACGTGGATGCGCCGCACCTCCTCGATGTGGCAGCGGGCGTGTCTCGGCGGCGGGTGCTCGGCGGGGGCCTGGCTGCGGCCGCCGCGTTCCTTGTCGGCGGTCGCTCGGCCTCGGCTTCCGCTGTGGCGGGGGACGGCTCGGCCGCGAGGGGGAAGGGTTCGTTGGGGCTGCTCGGCTTCGCCGCGATCCCGCCGGGCTTCGGCGACGAGGTGGTGGTCCCCGAGGGGTACACGGCCCGTCCCTTCCTGCCGTGGGGCACCCCCATCCTCGGGTCGTACCCGGCGTACGTGCCCGGGACGCCCCCGCTCGTGCCCGGCGGCAACACCGCTGCGGACCAGGCGCAGCAGATGGGCTCGGACCACGACGGCATGCACTACTTCCCGCTCGCCCGGGGCCAGCGGGGCAGCGAGCACGGGCTGCTGGTGATGAACCACGAGGCTGTGCAGGAGAGCTACCTGCACACCGGGACGACCACGGCGCCGACCCGTGCGCAGTACACGGCCGACATGGTCCGCAAGTCGCAGAACGCCCACGGCGTCGCCGTGGTCGAGGTCCGGCGGGCCGCCGGCGGCGAGTGGGAGGTGGTCCGGGGCGGCTACAACCGGCGGATCACCGCGTACACGCCGATGACGATGTCTGGCCCCGCGGCGGGCCACCGTCTCCTGCGGACGAGCGCCGACCCGGAGGGGCGATCGCCCCTCGGCACCTTCAACAACTGTGCGCACGGGTACACGCCATGGGGCACCTACCTCACGTGCGAGGAGAACTTCAACGGCTACTTCCGCGTCGATCCCGGGGCCTACGACGCCGAGCACCAGGCGCTCAACGCGGAGTACGGCGTGGGGGGAGACCGCAACAGCTGGTCCACGCACGATCCGCGCTTCGTCGTCACGCCGGGCGACCCGAACGAGCCGAACCGCTTCGGCTGGGTCGTGGAGATCGATCCGTTCGACCCGACGTCCACCCCCGTGAAGCGGACCGCCCTCGGGCGCACCAAGCACGAAGGGGCCTTCGTCCAGACGAGCCGCGGGGGTCGCGTGGTGGTCTACCTCGGCGACGACCAGGTCAACGAGTACGTCTACAAGTTCGTCAGCTCGGGCAACGCGCCCTCGATGCGGGCCCGCGGCATCAGCCCGCTGGACGAGGGCACCCTCTACGTGGCCCGGTTCGACGAGGACGGCACCGGCATCTGGCTCCCGCTGGTCCATGGGCAGGGGCCGCTGCAGGCCGCCAACGGGTTCGCCGACCAGGGCGACGTCCTGGTGAAGACCCGTCTGGCGGCCAACGCCGTCAAGGCGACGCCGATGGACCGCCCCGAGTGGACCGCCGTCGACCCGGTCACCGGGCTCGTGTACCTCACGCTCACGAACAACACCGACGGCGGCAAGACCGTCAACGCCGCCAACCCCCGCAAGCCGAACCCGTGGGGCCACATCGTCCGGTGGGAGGAGGCCGGCGGCGACCACACCGCCACCTCCTTCACCTGGGACCTGTTCGTGCTCGCCGGGCCAGGCGCCGGCGTGGACGGTTCGAGCGTGGACGCCGAGGACGCGTTCGGTTCGCCCGACGGCCTCTGGGCCGATCCGGACGGCCGGGTGTGGATCCAGACCGACGGGCGCCAGCCGTCAGGGGCCAACAACCAGATGCTCGCCGCCGACCCCGGTTCCCGTCACGCCGCAGGCCGCCCGGAGCTGCGCCGGTTCCTCACCGGGGTCATCGGCTCCGAGTGCACGGGCGTCGTCACCACGCCCGACCAGCGCACGATGTTCACCAACATCCAGCACCCCGGCGAGAACGGCGGCAGCACGTGGCCGCCGCAGGACGGGTTGACGACACCCCGCTCGGCGACGGTCATCGTCACCAAGGACGACGGCGGCGCGGTCGGCTCCTGAGGAGGCCGGCCCGGGGTCCGGAGCTCAGGCGAGCTGGCGCAGCCCGGCCACGACCCGGGCGTCCCGGGGATAGCTGACCAGGCGCTCCACCTCCTCGACCGGGACCCAGCGGATCTCGTCGACCTCGTCGTTCGGCTGGAAGGACCCGTCGACGCGCTCCATGGCCCAGTACCGAACGCGCTTCGGGCGGCCCTTGCGGTCCGCATACCGGACCTCGAGGAGCTCCTCCTGCGCGTCGCACCGCAAGCCGGTCTCCTCCTCCACCTCCCGCAGGGCGGCCTGGCGATGGGACTCACCGGGTTCGAGCTTCCCCTTGGGGAGCGACCAGTCGTCGTAGCGGGGCCGGTGGACGAGGAGCACCTTGAGGGTGCCCTTCGAGCTTCGTCGCCAGACGACGCCACCTGCGGCTTCGATCATCGTGACCAACCCTACGAACTGCGGGCCCGGCCACAGCGGCATCGACGTGGCCGGGAGGTGGACTGGAGGTGAATCCGTCAGCGCGGGAGCCCATGGAGGGCGAGCGCTGCGTTAGACCACCCCTCGTGCCCTGTCAGCTCCTCGCCGAACCACGCCGGCGCGACGAACCGGCCGGCCGCCGCCTCGTCGACGAACTCCACCTCCACGGTGCGGAGGCCCGCCAGCGCACCCTCGTAGACGTCGAGCTCCGCGGTGAGCCCGTCGGGCAGCGAGATCCGGTGACGGGTCTTCTCGACCCGCCGTCCCCCGGTCAGCTCCCACAGCTCACCGGCGGGCTGCTCGTCGAGCGGGACCTCGACCTCGGTGCGCGCGAGGCCCGAACCCGTTTTGACGGTCAGGGTTGCGCCTCGGTGCCCCCGGCGGATCCGCACCTCGGTAGCGCCGTCGAGGGCCACGTACCCTTGCCGGATCCTGTCGCCCCCTCGGGCGGGCAGCGGGGGAGGCTCCACCACCAGGAACTTCCGCTCGATCTCTGCAGCCATCGACCCATCATGGAAGGCCGACGTGTCCGTCCGCAGGCCCACCACGTTCACCGGCACTGACGGCTCGGTCACCGCCGTCGTCGACGCGCTCTCGACGATGGGCTTCGAGGGAGCCGACGCCGGCCCGCACTCCCGTTCGGTGCTCGACACCTTCGACGGCCGCCTGCACGCAGCCGGCCTGCGCCTCGAGCTGCACGACGACGGGGGGCGGGCGCTCGTGCTCTGGTCTGGCGACGGCTCGCCCCCGGCCCACGCCGTCGCAGACGTCGCCCCCGTCTGGCCCGCCGATGTGCCGGCCGGGCCGTTGCGCCAGCGGATCGCCGAGGTCACCAAGGAGCGGGCCCTGCTGCCCCTGCTGGAGATCAGCTCGCAACGCCGCGTCCTCCGGCGGCTGGACCGTCGCGGCAAGGCCGTTGCATCGGTGGAGGTCCACGAGCGGCTGGAGGTGGACGGCGCCATCGGGGCGCACGTGCCGGCGTGGGCGGCCGAGGTCCACGCTGTCGTGGGCCACGAGGACGTCGTCGAGCTCCTCGGCACGAGGCTCGCGATGCTCGGGCTCACGCCCGCCCGAGGCGACCTCTCCTCCAGCCTGGCCGAGCTGACCGGCCGTCCCCTGGGCGGGCGGTCGAGCTCGCCGACGGTGCCGATGGACGCCGCCGACGACGCGCTCGCCTCGTTCCGTCGGGTGCTGCTGAACCTGTACGAGACGATCGAGCAGAACCTGCCGGGCACCGTGGACGACACCGACCCCGAGTTCCTCCACGAGCTGCGAGTCGCAGTGCGCCGCACCCGCTCGGTGCTGGCCGAGGGTCGCAACGTCCTCCCCGACGACACCCGCCAGCACTTCCGGGAGGTGTTCTCCGAGATCGGGCAGGTGACGGGCCCACCGCGCGACCTCGACGTGTACGTCCTCGGGTGGGCGGAGCAGGTCGCCGGGCTGAGCGACGCCGACATCACGGCGCTGGAGGCCGTGCGTGAGGAGCTCGAGCGGCGCCGGGTGGCGGCCAAGGCCGAGCTGGCCCGCTCACTGCGGAGCGCGACCACCGCAGCCGCCTTCGAGGCGTGGCGCTCCTGGCTGACCGATCTCGACGTCGTCGCCGAGCAGCCCGCGCCGATCGGCCCCGTCGTGGCGGCCCGCATCGCCCGTGCCCAGCGGAAGGTGCTGCGGGACGGGCGGGCCATCACCCCGGCCTCGCACCCCGAACGGCTGCACGACCTGCGGAAGGACGCCAAGAAGCTGCGCTACCTGCTGGAGTGCTTCGGGGGCCTGCTGCCGACCAAGGGGCGGAAGGCCTTCGTCGGCCAGCTCAAGGCGCTGCAGGACAACCTCGGCGAGCACCAGGACGCCGAGGTGCAGATGGCGCAGCTGCGCACGCTCGCCCACGACCTCCGCGATGCGCCGGGCGTCGACACGGACGTGCTCCTGGCGATCGGCCGGCTCGGCGAGCAGCTGGATCGCCGCCGCAGCTCGGAGCGGGCGGCGTTCGCCGACCGGTTCGCCGCCTACGACACCAAGCCCAACCGCCGTGCGCTCGACGACCTCCTCGCCCCGCTGGCCCAGCGATGAAGGTCGTCGCCACCTACAGCATCAAGGGCGGGGTCGGGAAGACGAGCACCGCCGTCAACCTGGCGTTCGAGGCCGCCCGCACCGGCGCCCGCGTGCTGGTCTGGGACCTCGACCCCCAAGGCGCCGCCACCTACCTCTTCCGCGTGAAGCCGAAGGTGCGCGGGGGCAGCAAGCGCCTGGTGGGCGCCGATGGCGAGCTCGCTGCCCACATCCGCGGCTCGGATCTCTCGCCCGTGCACGTCGTGCCGGCCGACTTCTCCCTGCGCCACCTCGATGTCCACCTGGAGCGGACGAAGCGCCCCACGGAGCGCCTGGCCAGGCTGCTCGAGCCGGTGGAGCGGAGCTACGACCTCGTCCTGCTGGACTGCCCGCCGAGCATCTCGCTGGCCAGCGAGAGCGTCTTCGGCGCGGCGGACCACCTGCTCGTCCCCGTCGTGCCGGCGACGCTGGCCAGCCGCACCCTCGCCCAGCTCACGACGTTCCTCCGCGACGAGCAGCTCCCGGTGGGCGTGCTCCCGCTCCTCTCGATGGTCGACCAGCGGCGGAAGCTGCACCGTGATCTCACCGAGGATCTGCGGCGCACCTGGCCCCAGCTCCTCCCGACGGCGATCCCCTCGGCCGCGGCCGTGGAGCGGATGGGGGAGCAGCGGGCCCCCGTCGGGGTGTTCGCGCCGACGTCGGCGGCGACGCAGCGCTACCGAGCGGCGTGGGGCGAGGTGGCCGCCGTGCTGTGGCCGGCGTGACGGCCGCTCACCCCGTGATCGTGCGCTCGCCCCGGAACCGCTGCTGTGCCCCCTGCTTCGTGAGCCCGTAGACCTCGCCGATCTGCGCCCAGGTCAGGCCAGCGGCCCGGGCCGCCGCCACATGGGCCTGCTCAAGGTCGTCCGCCGCCTCGCGAGCGCGCCGGGCGGCATCCAGGCGCTTCACGGCGGTCTTCGCCCGCTGCAGGTCCGCGAGAGCCCGCGTGATGCGCTTGACATTGGCGCCACCGATCATTCACCCACCGTACATTGACGCTCTGGGCGTCAATGCTAGGTTGACGCGACCTGTCAACGGACCCTTGACGTTGGCGGATGCGGGAGACGAGCACCACCTGGAGGTGACGTGAGCAAGAAGAAGGACAAGAAGAAGGACAGTAAGAAGAAGGACAAGAAGAAGTAGCGGGGCTCCGGCGATGGCGCCGCCTGCGGGCCGGTGCCATCGCCCGGCCGGCTCAGTCGGCCTCGGCGTGCGCGGGGCAGGGGTCCCGCGGGATCGGGGCGATCAGCTCGAGCAGCCAAGGGTGGGCGCTCCGGTCGATGCGCCAGGCCGCTCCCTTCAGCAGCAGCGCGTCGTCGGATCGATCATCGACCACCCGGATCGAGCCGGCCCGCAGCGCGGGCAGCAGCGCGGCCATCACCTCTCCGTGGGTGCACACGACGCTCCCGTCGCTCCCGGGGTCGTGGAGGAGGTCGCCGAGGACGCCTACGGCGGCGTCGCCCGGGCGGAGGGCGCCGTCGACCGCCAGCGGGAGCTCCGTGGCCTCGGCGAGGGGCGCCAGCGTGTCGACGCAGCGCTTGTGCGGGCTCGACACGAGCCGATCGAGGTCGTGCGCAGCCAGCAGGGTGGCGAGGGCCCGGGCCTGCTGTACCCCCGCAACGTCGAGGGGCCGCTCCTCGTCGGGCCCCTCCCAGGCACTGCGATGCCCTGCACAGGCGTGACGGACGATCCAGAGGGTCACCGCCACAGCGTGCCCACGGACGGGTGAACCCCCGGTGCCCGCCGAGTGAACGGTTCGCTGCCTCCTGTGAGGTTGGCGCGACAGGTCCGATCGCTGCCAGGCTCGTGAGCGCTCATCAACGGCGCTGGATGTATCGACTGAGCGGCCTCCGCCATGTACGGGGGGCCTTCGGCTATGTAGTAATCACGATCTAGCCAGCGCCACTCCGCATGCATCCGCCGTGCGTCTGAGGGAGGCACCCGCCTCGGCCCTAACAGATCCGAGAGCGCGTCATAGCGAGCATTGACCCCGCCATGGCCCGGGTGGCCCTCGTCGCCGACCTCGCCCGCCTCCCGGCGAGCGTCAAACGCCACGAAGATCTGCCAGCGCTCTACCTCCATGCGCGCTGCCTCCGGATCTGCGGGCCAAACCAGGTACTCGCAGTCGTCAACATCTCGACCATCGCCATTGTGGAAGTAGTGAACCTCGCCGCCGACCAGGGCGATTCCGGAGCGGGGGCCGTCGTATCGATCGTTCTCGACGAGAACCGGCTCGAACCCGCCCTGTCTCAGCTCCGACTCGGTTGGATGATCTGATCCCACGAGACCTCCCGACGCGGTCACCCTCGCCGGGGAACAGTAGGAGGCGGGGGCGGGAACCCGGTGAAACAGGCGGCCAGTCGCAAGCGAGGGCATGTCGGCAGATATGAGGCTCTTCGCATCTGAGTAGGGAGCGCGGGTAGCGCGGGGGTCCACCACGCGGGGCAGGGGCCCCGTCATCGTCGTTGCTGTTCGAAGGCACGGCGACGAGGGAGACCCCTGCATGGACGACGGTATTGGCCTGGCGGAGATGCTGTTGGGACTTGACGGGTTCCGGGTGCTCGAGGTGTTCGAGGGGCCCGACGAGCTGGTCGTCACGGTCGAGATGACCGCGGTGGTGACGGGCTGCGGGTCGTGCGGGAGCCGGGCGGTCGCTTATGAGCGGATGCTGATCGCGGTCCGTGATCTCGCGTGCTTCGGTCGGCCGGTGCGGCTGATGTGGCGCAAGCGCCGGTGGCGTTGCCCGGACCAGGACTGCGCGGCGAAGACCTGGACCGAGCACTCCGATCACGTCGACGCGCAGGTCGTGCTGACGCGGCGGGCCGGCGCTGAGGCGTGCCGGCAGGTCGGTGAGAACGCCCGACCCGTGTCGAGCGTGGCTGAGGAGATGGGTGTGTGTTGGTGGACCGTGATGAACGCGGTCGTCGAGCACGGCACGCCCTTGGTCGACGATCCCGACCGCGTCGGCCGTGTCCATCATCTCGGTGTCGATGAGACCTCGTTCCTGCGGGCGAACCGGCGTCACGCGACGATCTACGCGACCGGCCTGGTCGACCTCCAAGCGAAGATCGTGATCGACATGGTGGAGGGCAACGCGGCCGCTGACCTGCGGCGATGGACCACCAACGCCGATCCCGGGTGGCTCGCCAGCGTCGAGGTCGTGGCCACGGATCTGGCCGAATCGTTCCGGGCTGGGCTGTCTCCACACCTCGATCACGCCACCCGTGTCGCCGACCCCTTCCACGTCGTGAGGGTCGGGAACCGCTGCGTCGATCAGGTCCGTCGCCGCGTCCAGAACGAGACGCTCGGCCACCGCGGCCGCAAGGCCGACCCGCTGTATCGGATCCGCAAGCTGCTCCTCGCCGGCCATGAGCGCCTCGACGAGCGGGGCCATGACCGGATGCTGCTCGGCCTGCGCGTCGGTGACCCCCACGATGAGCTGCTCGGGGCGTGGCTCGCGAAGGAGAACGTGCGCGACATCTACCTCACCGACGACCGTGCCGACGCAGAGATGCTCATCGACAAGGCCATCGCCGGCTGCGCCGACGACGACGTTCCCGAGATCCGCTCGCTCGGCAAGCCCCTCGCCTCGTGGCGCACCGAGATCCTCGCCCACCACGACACCGGCGCTTCGAACGGCCCGACCGAGGGCCTCAACCTGTGCGTGAAGAAGCCGTGAAGCGCTGCGGCCACGGGTTCCGGTCCTTCGAGAACTATCGCCTCCGTGTTCTGCTCCACGCCGGCGGCATCACCTGGCCCCAACGCCCCCGCCCACCCCGCATCCGAACCCGGACTCCCTACTCAAACGCGTAGAGCCAGATATGACGACGTCCCCTAGCCGCCACGTTGAGGAAGGCCCACGTGAAGGTCGACGCCTTAGGCCGCCCAACCGGGATGTAGCCGAACCATGTGGAATTTATCCCAGGACGCGGCGCGCTGATCTAAAGTTGGTCTGTGAAGTTTCTTAAACGCCGACCGCTTCCCCTTCTACAGGGTATTTTCGCCTTGAGCATGCTTCTCTTTTTGTTCGTGGTCGAGGACCCGAGTTCGATATGGAATGTCCTGTTACCGGTAGGCCTATGTTGGTTCTGGTTCGTAGGCGCCTGTGAGTTTCTTTTGCCGTTCGCAAGAGGCAGGTTTCCCACGGGGGACGAGACCGAGGCCTTAACAGGACCGTTAGGACCATATTTCGTGGTGGTCGCTGGTACCACCGCAGCGGTCTTTGTTCTCTCGTACGCAGCGGCGCATCGAGCGATGTCACTTCTGAGCCCTGACTCGTACTCTGAACATGTCTCTGTCTCTGACGCCGTCTATTTCTCGCTCAGTACATTCACAACGACTGGCTACGGAGACATCGCTCCTCGATCTGGCGATGCGCGCCTCTTAACCGCATCACAGATGCTCGGCTCGATGTTCTTCGGTCTCCTGGTCCTCAGCGTCGTTGCCAACTTCTTGACAACAAAGAGCGAACAATAGCGGCCTGACTCACGTGCACACTTTGCCCGAGATGCCGCGTGGTGTCCGGCAGGTATGCCGCGTCACCTAACGGCACTTGGAGGGCACGGCGCCAGCCAACTCTTCGGAGAGATCGTGACAGGCTCTCGTGGTGGAACCCGACGAGGAGGTGCTCCAGGGCGGCGTCGCCAACGCGGGCGCCGTGGTCCGTGTCGGATCGCATGTGCTCAGGCCGGCGAACGAGCACTCCGCTTCCATCCTCAAGTTCTTGTCCGAGCTGGAAGCCAGCGGCTTCCGGGGAGCCCCCGTGCCGGTGGGACTGGAGACCGATGGTCGTGAACGTCTCCGCTTCATCCCCGGCGATGTCGCGATCCCTCCGTATCCGGGCTGGGTGCAAACCGATGATTCCCTGACGTCAATGGTGGAGCTCATCCGCGCTCTGCACGACGCGTCCGTCGGTGTCGCCATGGGCGACATGACGTGGAGTTCGGAGATGGCCGACCCTGAAGGTGGGCCCGTGATCTGCCACAACGACGTCTGTCTGGAGAACGTGGTCTTTCGGGACGGTCATGCTGTTGCGCTCCTCGACTTCGACTTCGCCGCACCGGGCCGACGCACGTTCGATCTGGCCGCCTTCGCTCGGATGTGCGTCCCGGTCGACGACGATGTCAACTCGACCAAGTTGGGATGGCACCCGTCCGATCGTCCGGGCCGCTTGCGTCTCGTGTGCGATGCCTATGGACTCGACGCCGAGGGCCGATCGGAGGTACTTCACTCCCTGGACATGTCCATCGCACGGGGCGGCGAGTTCGTCCGGCGACGAGCCGAGGCCGGAGAGCCCGGGTTCGTCCAGATGTGGGCGGAGATCGGTGGAATGGAGCGGTTCGACCGGCGCCGACGATGGTGGGCAACGGCCTGGACGTCGTTCGACGCGGCACTTCGGTAGGCGCCGATCGGGGCAGCGTCACCCTCCGCCGGATAGGCAACGCAGCGGACGCCACTTATTGCCCTGATGGAGGATCGAGTGCACGGCGTGACGGTGTTTTCGTAGCGTCGAGGACCTGACGGGCGTGTCTCATGA
>JAUXRW010000150.1 GCA_030681555.1 Acidimicrobiales bacterium | reverse complement strand
CCCCCCCCCCCCCCCCCCCCCCCCCCACGACCGGTTCCGGGTAGTCGGGCGTCACCAGTCGGTGGGGGCGTAGTCCTTCAGGAACTGGCCCCACACGTGCTCGCCCGTGTTGTGGCCGCTGATGATCGGGTCGACGATCCGAGCGGCGCCGTCGACGATGTCGAGCGGCGGGTGGAAGCGGTGCTCGGCCGTCTTCGCCTCCGCCAGCTCCACCGGGTCCTCGTCGCTCACCCAGCCCGTGTCGACGCTGTTCATGTGGATGCCGTCGCCGTGGTACTCGGCGGCCGATGTCCTCGTCATCATGTTCAACGCGGCCTTGGCCATGTTCGTGTGGGGGTGCCGGGTCGTCTTGAACCGCCGGTAGAACTGCCCCTCCATCGCCGACACGTTGACGATGTGCTTGTCCCGCTCCGGCGTGCGCAGCATCAGCGGCTTCAGCCGCGCGTTGAGCACGAACGGGGCGACCGCGTTCACGAGCTGCGTCTCGAGGAGCTCCACCGACGACACCTCGGCGAGGGTGAGCCGCCATGAGTTGCGGCCCCGGAGGTCCAGCTGCTGCAGGTCCTGGTCGAGCAGCCCCTGCGGGAAAAGGTGCCCGCGCTCGTCCGCGTCCTCGGGGAGCAGCGCCGCCTGGGAGAGCTCCGCTGCGTGCGTCAGCCCCGGGACGGGTGACGGGAGCGCGGCCACCACCGCTGTGGAGGCGGACTCGAGGAGATCGGGGCTGCGGAGCCCGTCGACGCCCCCGAGCAGCGCACGGGCCGGTTCCGGCAAGGTGACCAGGGACGCCGTCTCCAGGTCCATCATGTGGCGGTAGAACCTGGGGGGCCGTCGCACCGTCTGGCACGCGTTGTTCACGATGACGTCGAGCCGGCGCCGGGTGGTGTCGAGGTGGTGGCAGAACGCCTCCACGCTCGGCGTGTGCCGGAGGTCGAGGCCGTACACCTCCAGCCGGTCGCGCCACTCCTCGAAGTCCTCCTCCTGGGAGTAACGCAAGGCGGCGTCCCGAGGAAACCGCGTCGTCACGATCAGCTCGGCGCCCGCCCGCAGCAGCTTGATGCCCGCCTGGTACCCGATCTTCACCCGACCACCCGTGAGCAGCGCCACCCGGCCACGCAGGTCGGCCGATTCGGTGCGCTTCCCGAAGTTCAGCTCCCCGCACGGCGGGCACAGCTGGTCGTAGAAGGGGTGCACGTCGAGGTAATGCTGCTTGCAGATGTAGCAGTGCTGCGACGCGCCCAGGCCTCGAGCGACGGCTTCGTCGCCGACGTCCTCCTGGGTGCGGTCGTCGGGCACGAAGACGTTGGGCGTCGTGAAGACCGGCTTCGACCGCAGGACGCGGATGCCGGCGCCCGCCCGCACCTGCTCGTCGCGCCGGATGCGGTCGAGCCGCTCCTCGCGCCGGCGGGCCTTCACGAGCTGTCGCCGGTCCTCGATGGCCGGCGCGAACACGTCGCCGGCCGCGGTGGTCAGCCGGATCCGCTCCTCCGTCGTCAGCGCGTTGAGCAGACGGCGATCAGCGGTGACGGCCTCCAGCAGCTCCGTGGCCGCCCGCAGCCGGTCGCCGATGTCGTCGCTGTCGGCCACTCAGGTGTTCTTGGGCAGGTCCTTGAAGGCCGCCGTCTTGTCGTTGTTGGCCTCCTTGGGGAGACCCAGCACCCGCTCACCGATGATGTTGCGCTGCACCTGATCGGTGCCGCCGTAGATGGGCGGCGCCTGGGCGAACAGGGCCATGCTGGTGACCATGCCGGTGAACGGGTTGCCGGTGGCCTCGTTGAGCTGGGCCATGGCGCCGTTCGTGTAACCGTGGAGCGTGCCGTAGGGCCCGAGGATCCGGAGCCCGACGTCGCGCTGCTGGCGGACGATCTCGCTCATCGACAGCTTGGAGATGTTGGGCAGGCCCGGCACGTCCTGGCCGATCGCCTTGGCGGCCTTGGCCCGGAGGCTGTTGAAGCGGCCGAGCTCGTTGAGCGTGTGCAGCTTCATGAGGTCCTGGCGGACGGTCGGGTCGTCGATCCTGCCGTTCCCCTTGGCCAGCTCGACGAGGAGCTTGTAGCCGGCGGCGAAGAGCCCGCCGGGGCCGCCTGCCGTGCCGGCGCCCTTCTTGCTCTTGCCCTTGCCACTGCTCACGAAGTCGCCGGCCCGCTTCACGAGGTCGTTCACGACGGTGCCGGGCGTAGCGGTGCTGCTGGCTGCGTGGCCGCCGCCGGAGCCGAGACCGGCCCGCTCGTTCATGAGCGTCGTGTTGGCGACGGCCCAGCCATTGTTGAGGCCACCGATGAGCGCCGAGTCGGGGACGATGGCCTCCTCCATGAAGACCTCGTTGAACATGGCGTGCCCCGTCATCTCGACCAGTGGACGGATCTCGATCCCCTTCTGGTGCATGTCGATGGCGAAGTAGGTGATGCCTTGGTGCTTCGGGACGTCGGGGTCGGTGCGGGCGATCAGCATCCCGAGGTCGGCGACCTGGCCGGCGGACGTCCACACCTTCTGGCCGGTGACGACCCACTCCTCGCCGTCCTTCACCGCTCGCGACTGCAGGCCGGCGAGGTCGGAGCCCGCGCCGGGCTCGCTGAAGAGCTGGCACCACCCCTTCTTGCCGGTGACGATGTCCTTCACGAAGAGGTCGATCTGCTCCTGCGTGCCGTGCGTGGCGATGGTGGGCGCTGCGAGGAGGAGGCCGAGGCCGCCAGGGGCGCCCAGCGCGCCGAAGTCGGCGATGGCGTTTTGCACGGCGACGCTGTCGTTGCGGTTCAGGCCCCGCCCGTAGGCGTTCGTGGGGAGGCTGGGCGCCGCCCAGCCGGACAGGCCGAGGCGCTCCCACCACTCGCCGACGGTGAGCTCCGGGTCCCAGTTCTCCTCCAGCCAGGCGGTCACCTCGGCGACGGCGTCGGTGACCTGCGGGCGTTCGGCGATGTCGGTCACGGGGACCCCCTGCTCTCGTCTGACCGGCGGACGACCCCAGTTGAGGCGACCCTTGACCAGTGGGTCAAGTCGCCCGGGCGCGACTCGGGGCCACCCGCGGCGGCTCGTTCGGCATCTTCGGGTAGACGGGTGGCCACGGCGCATCCATGAGCCCGTTGGCCAGGTCGTGGCGGGACCGCTCGAGCAGCGG
This sequence comes from Acidimicrobiales bacterium, assembly GCA_030681555.1. GTDB lineage: Bacteria > Actinomycetota > Acidimicrobiia > Acidimicrobiales > VFJN01 > VFJN01. Next base: position 10,241 of record JAUXRW010000150.1, on the reverse strand, counting down.
TTCGAGGTCCTGAGGCCGCTCGTTCTTGTCGGCCCACGGGTCCCCGAGCTCCGCCGCGCGCGCCGGCACGGTGGTGATCGTGAGCTCGTCGGGCTCCACCGTCGCCAGCTCGTCCCAGCTGATGGGGGTCGACACCTGGGCGCCGACGCGAGGGCGGACGCACCACGCGCCGAACACCGTCTTGTGCGGCGCGTTCTGGTTGAAGTCGACGAAGACCCGCGACCCCCGCTCCTCCTTCCACCACTGCGCGGTGATGAGGTCGGGGTGCCGCCGCTCGAGCTCCCGGGCGAACGCCACGGCCCCTGCCCGCACCTCGTAGCTGTCCCAGTTGGGCAGCAGCCCGACGTAGATGTGCAGCCCCCGCGACCCGGACGTCTTGAGGTAGGGACGGATGCCGAGCTCCTCGAAGAGCTCCCGGACGAGCGTCGCCGCGTGCTGCAGCTGGGCGAAGTCGATGCCGGGCGACGGGTCGAGGTCGATACGCAGCTCGTCGGCGATGTCCGGCGTGGCCGCGTGCGTAGGCCACACGTGGAACCCGAGGCAGCCCTGGTTCACCGCCCAGAGGATGTGGGCGAGGTCTCTGGCGACGAGGGCGTCGCTGGTCGTGCCGTTCGGGGTGGCGACGACGGTGGTGGTGAGCCAGGGGGGCGCCGACTTCGGCACCCGCTTCTGGAAGAACGACTTGCCCCCGGCGCCCTCCGGGAAGCGCTGCATCAAGAGCGGTCGATCCTGCACGGTCGCCATGAGGGGCCCCGCCACAGCCTCGTAGTAGCGGGCGAGGTCCAGCTTCGTCTCCCCCCGCTGCGGAAAGAACACCTTCTCCGGGCTCGTGATCGTGATCGTGGTGTCGCCCACCACGAAGTCGACGCCGTCAGCCATCCCGCGCCTCCGTGAACAGCGTGGCCAGCTCCGCTGGCGCTATCTCCTCCAGCTGCGCGTAGGTGCACGACCCCGGGTCGCGGTCCGGCCGGAAGCGGACGAGCCGACCCCCGTGGCGGAAGCGCCCGCCGAGCACGTGCTCGTACTTCACCTCGGCGACCAGCTCCGGCCGCAACGGCTCCCAAGAAAGGTCCTTCTGCGCGTTCCAGCGACTCTGGCCGCCGGGCATCCGACCCGTCTCGTGCGCCTGCGCCTCCGCCCACTCGCGCCAAGGGTGGTCCTCGAGGGCCCGCTCCCGAAGCGGCGCCAGCTCCTCGACCAGCCCCTTGCGGCGAGCGGCCGTGAAGCTGCTGGCCACCCCGACGTGGTGGAGCGTGCCGTCGTCGTCGAAAAGGCCGAGCAGCAGCGAGCCCACGCCCTCGCCGTCCTTGTGGGTGCGGAAGCCGGCCACGACGCAGTCCGCCGTGCGCTCGTGCTTCACCTTCCACATCACCCGCTTGTCCTGCTGGTAGGGCTGGTCTTTCGGCTTGGCCATGACGCCGTCGAACCCGGCGCCCTCGAACCGCTCGAACCAGTCGACGGCGACGTCGGCATCCTCGGTCACCGGCGTCAGGTGCACGCGCTCGAGGTCGCGGTCGAGGGCGCCCTCGAGCGCGCGGCGGCGCTCGGTGAACGGCTCAGCGGTGAGGTCTCGATCGCCGAGTGCGAGGAGGTCGAAGGCCACGAAGCTGGCGGGCGTCTCCGCGGCCAGCTTCTTCACGCGGGAGGCTGCCGGGTGGACGCGGTTCTGCAGTGTGTCGAAGTCGAGTCCGGAGCCGGTGACGACGACGATCTCGCCGTCGACTACGCACCTATCGGGCAGCGCTTCTACGAGGACGTCGATCAGCTCGGGGAAGTAGCGCGTGAGCGGACGGTCGTTGCGGGAGCCCAGCTCGAGCTCGTCGCCGTCACGGAAGACGATGCAGCGGAAGCCGTCCCACTTGGGCTCGTAGCTCAGGCCGGGGATGCGCGGCACCTCGTGCACGGCCTTGGCCAGCATCGGCTTCACGGGGGGCATGACGGGGAGGTCCACGGGTTCGACGGTAGATCGGTCGTTCAAACAGAACACGTTCTAGCGATCGGTCGAGGCTCGCACCGAGGGACGTCGACGACACGCCTGCTGTCCAGCGTCCGAGCGACAACCCTCTCGAGGCGGCCCTGGCCACCCGGGCGCACCGGGGCACACCGACGCAGGTCCCCATCACGACGGTGGTGACGCCGGGCCGCTCGAGGGCGTCAGCTCTGGGTCTCAGGTGACCTGCTCGTCGTAGTGCGTGTGGGTGTCGACCCAGCCGGGTGCGACGATCAGCCCGTCGGCCTCGATCTCCCGTGCTCCGCGGTCCTCGGCGCGCCCGATCTCGGTGATCACGCCGTCGTCCACCGCCACGTCCGTGGTGCGGGCTCGGCCCTGGTGTCGTCACGACGTTGCCGCCGCTGAGCACGAGCTGTGCATCGATGTCCCCTGCCCCTGTGTGCCGACGGACCCTGTTCCGCTGCGCCGCCCCCGGCCCGACCCCAGGTTGGGACGGGTCGACGGGGCGCAAGTACCGTGACCGACGATGACGGAGCACTCGATGAGCGAGCGGTTGGCCGAGCTTGGCAAGCGCAAGGAGCAGGCCCTCCATGCAGGATCGGACGCCTCGGTCGAGCGACAGCACGCCAAGGGCAAGCTGCTGGCCCGGGAGCGCATCGAGCTCCTGCTCGACCCAGGGTCCTTCCACGAGCTCGACATGCTGGCCCGGCATCGGGCCCACGACAGCGGCCTCCTCGAGCGGCCCTACACCGACGGTGTCGTCACAGGCTGGGGCACGATCCACGGACGCAAGGTGTTCCTCTTCTCCCAGGACTTCACCGTCTTCGGCGGCGCCCTCGGTGAGGTGTTCGCCGAGAAGATCCACAAGGTCATGGACCTCGCCCTCAAGGTCGGTGCCCCGCTCATCGGCCTGAACGACGGCGCCGGCGCCCGCATCCAGGAGGGGCCGGTCAGCCTGGCCAGCTACGGCGGCATCTTCCACCGCAACGTGATGGCCTCCGGGGTCATCCCGCAGATCAGCGTCATCCTCGGGCCGTGCGCCGGCGGCGCGGTGTACTCCCCCGCCATGACCGACTTCATCTTCATGGTGAAGGAGCGGTCGCACATGTTCATCACCGGGCCCGACGTCGTGAAGACGGTGACGGGTGAGGAGGTGACGCTCGAGGAGCTCGGCGGCGCGATGTCGCACGCCACCAAGTCCGGTGTCGCCACGTTCGTCGGCGAGGACGAGGAGTCGGTGCTCGAGGAGGTCCGCTTCCTCCTCGGCTTCCTGCCGGCGAACAACCTCGAGGAGCCGCCGTTCGTCGCCACCACCGACGACCCGGAGCGGGACTGCCCCGAGTTGCGGGACATCATGCCGACGAGCCCCAACATCCCCTACGACATGACGGCGGTCATCAGCGCCGTCGCCGATGACGGCGAGTACTTCGAGTACTTCCCCCACTGGGCCGGCTCGATCACGTGCGGGTTCGCCCGGCTGAACGGCCATCCCGTCGGCATCGTCGGCAACCAGCCCATGGTTCTGGCCGGGGTGCTCGACATCAACAGCGCCGAGAAGGCGGCCCGCTTCGTCCGCACCTGCGACGCGTTCAACGTGCCGCTCGTCACCTTCGTCGACGTGCCGGGCTTCCTCCCCGGCGTCGACCAGGAGTACGGCGGCATCATCCGCCACGGCGCCAAGCTGCTCTACGCCTACTGCGAGGCGACCGTGCCGCGCATCCAGATCATCACCCGAAAGGCCTACGGCGGCGCCTACGTGGTGATGAACTCGAAGTCGATCGGCGCCGACCTGGCCTTCGCCTGGCCCTCGGCCGAGCTCGCCGTGATGGGCCCGCAGGGTGCGGTCGAGATCGTCTACCGCAAGGAGCTGGCCGCCGCCGAAGACCCGGTCAGCAAACGAGCCGAGCTCGTCGACGAGTACACCGAGCGGTTCTGCAACCCGTACGTCGCCGCCGAGCGCGGGTTCGTGGACGACGTCATCGACCCGGCCGACACCCGCCGCCGCCTCATCGCCGGGCTCGAGCTACTCCGCTCGAAGCGCGAGGAGCTCCCGAAGCGTAAGCACGGAAACGTCCCGCTGTAGCGATGCAGATCCGACCCACCCCCACCGAGGAGGAGGCGGCTGCCATCGCCGCCGCCATCGAGGTGACCTGGCCCCGGGCGCAGGTGGCCGCACCCGACCCCGAGCCGCCCCGCTGGCGGTTCGCCGGACGCTGGTGGACGAAGCCGATCCCCGTCCGTCGCGACCGGCCCTGGTGATCCGGAGCTGATGGCCTCCGACGGCCGTCGCTCGCGCGGCAGGACCGCGCTCGGCGACCTCGCCTGCCTGCTGCCCGCGCTCGTCATCCTTATCGGCGGGCGACCCCGCACCCCGCCAGCCTGCTCGGTCGACGCCAGCGGCAACCTCTCGCTCGGCGGCCCGACGAACAGCATCTGCATGGTGCCGACCGACGACCTCGTGAAGCTGGCCGTGCTGGCTGCGCTGATCGGCTTCGCCGTGCTGGTGTGGCGCGTGGCGCGACGGGTGCGGGGCGGCCGGGCGGTGGCCGCCCGTGGCTGAGCTCACCACGGTCGCCGACGACGAAGCCGTGATCCACGACGGCTCGACCGTCCGCCGCATCACCGACCTGGCGCCCGACACCGACCACGAGATCGACGGCTTCAGCTTCCGGACGCTGCCCGACCTCGGCGGGCGCCTGGCCACCGTGACCACGGTCAACGACGTCCACTTCGGCGAGACGGAGTGCGGAGTGATCGAGGGACTGGAGGTCGGGCCCATCTTCCGCTCCGCGCCCGGCGAGCCCCCCTACCCCGACCTCATGAACCAGGCCGCCATCGCGGAGATGGCCGCCGTCGAGCCGGATGCCGTCATCGTGAAGGGCGACCTCACCTGCCGAGGCACGCAGGAGGAGTACGAGGCGTTCCTCGCCACCTACGAGCCGGCCTTCGGCGAGCGGCTCGTGCACGTGCGGGGCAACCACGACGGCTACTTCGGCGAGAGCTACGCCGCCTTCCCCACGCAGCGCGTCGATCTACCGGGCGTGACCCTTGCCGTGCTCGACACCACCGATCCGGGACAGACGCCCGGGCGCGTCACCGGCGAGCAGCTCGCGTGGCTCGACGACCTCGGCGCCGAGGCCGACCGGCCCGTGCTGCTGTTCGGCCACCACCACGTGTGGAGCCCGGACTCGGCCCAGCGGCCCGACACCTACTTCGGGATCCTGCCCGACCCCTCCGAGGCCCTCGTGGAGATCGTCGCCCGGCACCCCCGCATCCTCGGCTACTTCGCCGGCCACACGCACAGGAACCGCGTCCGCCGCATCGCCGCCACGGGCGACCGCCCCTGGACCGAGGTCGCCTGCGTCAAGGACTATCCGGGCACATGGGCCGAGTACCGCGTGCACGAGGGCGGTGTGCTGCAGGTGCACCGCCGGATCTCCGACCCAGCCGCCCTCGCCTGGACCGAGCAGACACGGGACATGTACGCCGGCACCTATGCGGGCTACGCGCTCGGCTCCCTGGCCGACCGCTGCTTCGCCATGCGCGCTCCGTGACCACGCCTGGCCCGCTGGCGGGCATCCGCGTCCTCGACATCGCCACCGTCATCGCCGGCCCTGGCGCGGCGCGCTACCTCGCCGACTTCGGCGCCGACGTCCTCAAGATCGAACGGCCGGGTACGGGCGACAGCACCCGGGCGATGGGGCTGGCCGATCCCGCCGACGGCGTGTCCTTCTACTGGAAGCTCGTGTCGAGGAACAAGCGGTGCGCCACGCTCGACCTCAAGAGCGAGGCCGGGCGGAAGCGGATGCTGGAGCTCGTCGACGGCGCCCACGTGCTGGTGGAGAACTTCCGGCCCGGCACGCTCGAGCGGCTCGGGATCGGGCCCGACGTGCTGCTGGCCCGCAACCCGAAGCTGGTGATCACCCGCGTCACCGGCTTCGGCCAGGACGGCCCTTACGCCGGGCGGCCTGGCTTCGCGACGATCGCCGAGTCGATGTCCGGCTTCGCGGCGATCAACGGCGAGCCCGACGGCGGCCCGCTGCTCCCGCCCATCGCCCTCACCGACGAGATCGCCGGGCTGGTGGCCGCCTTCGCCACGCTCACCGCGCTGTGGTCGGGCGTGGGCCAGGTCGTGGACGTCAACCTCTTGGAGTCGCTCTTCCAGTGCATGGGTCCGCTCCCGGCGGCCTACATGGCGACGGGCTACCTGCAGCCCCGGCTCGGATCGGGCATCCCGTACTCCGTGCCCCGCGGCACGTGGCAGTGCGCCGACGGGAGATGGATCGGCGTGTCGACCTCTGCGGAGTCCGTGGCCGCCCGGGTGATGGAGCTCATCGGCTTCGGGGACCGCACCGACCTGGCCACGTTCGCCGGGCGCATCGCCGCCCGCGACGAGGTCGACGCCCGCATGGCCGAGTGGTGCGGCGCCCGGTCGCAGGCCGAGGTGCTCGCTGAGTTCGAGGCGGCGGAGGCAGCGGCGGCGCCCGTGTACGACATGGCCGACGCAGCCGCCGACCCGCACTACCGCGCCCGGCAGACCATCGCCGATGTCGGCGGCGTCCAGATGCAGGGCCTTGTCGCCCGCCTGTCGGCTACCCCCGGCCACCTCCGCTGGCCCGGCCGCCCCCTGGGCGCCGACGACCCCCCGACCTGGACTCCACCGGCCCCGTAGGGTCCCGGCCATGCCCATCGCCGAGGTACGTGGAGCCCGGATCACCTACGACGACACCGGAGGCGAGGGCGAGCCGGTGATCCTCGCCCACGGCTTCCTGATGGACCGGAGCATGTTCGCCCCGCAGGTGGACGCGCTGCGGGCCACCCACCGGGTTATCACCTGGGACGAGCGGGGCTTCGGCGACACCGAGTACGACGGCGCACCGTTCACCTATTGGGACTCCGCCGCCGACTGCCTCGGGCTGCTCGACCATCTCGCCATAGAGCGGGCTGTGGTCGGTGGGATGTCCCAGGGCGGCTTCGTGTCGCTCCGGGTCGCGCTGACCGCGCCGGAGCGGGTGCTCGGCCTGGTGCTCATCGACACCCAAGCGGGCCCGGAGGACGCCGACGTCCTCCCTCTGTATCAGGCCATGATCGACGGCTGGGCCGCCGAGGGGCTCTCGGACGAGACTGCTGAGGTGGTCGCCGGGCTCATCGTCGGGCACCCCAACCTCAACCCTGGCTGGATCGCGAAGTGGCACGCGCGTCCGGCCGCCGCCATCGCTCAGCCGGGCACCACGCTCCTCACCCGCGATGACGTCCACGACCGGCTCCACGAGATCACCGTGCCTGCGCTCGTCGTCCACGGCGAGGACGACGCCGCCGTCAGCGTGGCGAAGGGCGAGCGGCTGGCCGCCGGCCTGGGAGGCCCGACCGAGCTCCTCGTCGTGCCCGGAGGCACGCACGCCGCCAACCTCTCCCACCCCGCAGAGGTCAACGCCGCCATCGCCAGCTTCCTCGCCACCCTCCCCACCTAGGGCGACTCGAACTGGTCGAAGAAGTGCAGCGATTTCCGCTGCGCTTCTTCGACCAGTTGCAGAACGAGGACACGAGCCGTGAACGCGCCACGCCACGTCGCTGTCATACGGGGCCGACATCCTGGGCCGATGATCGATGACGGAGTGCTACGCGAACTCGCCTCCCGACAGCACGGCCTCGTGGCGGTGCACCAGATGCACGGGCTCCGCCGCGAGCAGCGGGTGCGGCTCGTGGACGGCCGACGCTGGGAGCGGGTGCTCCCGCGTGTCGTTCGGCTCGTGGGATCGCCGCCGACGACGGCGCAGCGGGCAATGCTCGGCGTGCTCGACGGAGGGAGCGGCGCCGCGCTCAGCGGAGCCAGCGCCTTGTCGTGGTGGGGCGTCCCCGGCAACCTCCTCGACCCGCTGCAGACGAGCCGGATCCGAGGACATTCTCAGCGCCCCGATCGCGCAGCGACCGCGCACGATCCGAAGCTGTTGCCCGTCCACCACGTCGTCACGCTCGAGGGCGTCCCCACCGTCGTCCCCGCGCGGGCGCTGTTCGACCTCGCGGGGGCCCGACGGGGTGGCGCGAAGCTGCCCTGGTGGGTCGATCGAATCGCTCGGATGGTGGACAGCGCCTGGGCGCTGCGGCTCGTCAGCGGGGCGAGCCTCCACCAGATGCTCGACGAGCTGGCGCAACGAGGACGGCCAGGGATCAGGGTCATGCGGCACGTGCTCGACGTCCGGCCCCGCGAGTATTTCCCACCGGCCTCCGGGCTGGAGTCGAGGCTCGTCCAGCTGCTCGAGCGTGCCGGTCAGCCGCCGCTGCGCCGGCAGGTTGACGCCGGAGACGGCCACTGGATCGGGCGGGTCGACTTCCGCGATCCGGTCGTGCCCTTGATCATCGAGGTGCAGAGCGAACGCTTCCATGCGAGCCTCATCGACCGACAGCTCGACGCCGAACGCGTCGCTCGGTTGCGGCGCGCCGGGTTCACGGTCGTCGAGGTCACCGACGACGAGGTGTGGCACCAGCCTCAGGTCGCCGTGCAACGCATCGCCCGCGCGCGCCTGGCCCTGGGCGCGACGTCGTTATCGCACAGAAGATCGAACTGGTCGAAGAAGTACAGCGTTCTTGCTGTACTTCTTCGACCAGTTGCAGAGCTGGGTCAGCCTCGGTGGGCGATGGCGAGGTCGATGATCTCGGCCATGATCTTCGTGAGCTCGAAGTCCTTCGGCGTGTAGACGGCGGCGACGTCGGCGGCGAGCAGGTGGGGCCGATCGTCCTCCGGGATGATGCCGCCGGCGATCACCGGAGCTGTGACCCCCCTCTCCCGGCACAGCCGCACGACCTCGGGGATCAGCTCCAGGAGGCTGCCCGAGAGGATCGACAGCCCGATCACGTCGACGTCCTCGTCGAGCGCCACCGATGCGATCTGCTCGGGCGTCAGCCGGATGCCCTGGTAGATCACCTCGAGGCCGGCGTCCCGACCGGCGACCGCGATCTGCTCGGCGCCGTTGCTGTGCCCGTCGAGGCCCGGCTTGGCGACCAGCAGCCGAGGCGGCCCGCCGCCCAGCGTCTTCACCCGCTCGGCCAGCGCCCGCAGTCCCTCGCTCCCCCCGCCGACGCCGGCCGCCGCCGCGACGCCCGTCGGGGCCCGGTACTCACCGAACACCTCGCGCAGCACGCCGGCCCACTCGCCGGTGGTGCCGCCGGCGTGGGCCAGGTCGATGGTGGCCGCCATGATGTTCTCGGTGGACTGCGCCACCCGGCGCAGCTCGTCGAGCGACCGCTTCACCGCTACCTCGTTTCGCTGGGCGCGCCACCGGGTCAGCTCCTCGACGGTCTGCGCCTCGAGCGCCGGATCCACCTTGAGGATGGAGCCTTCACCCTCGAGCGGGGACGGCAGGGCCTCGGTGAACTTGTTCACGCCGACGACCGCGAGGTCGCCCGACTCGAGGCGGCGCATGCGCTCGGCGTGGCTCGTCACGAGCCGACCCTTGAGCTCGTCGATGGCCTCGAACGCCCCGCCCATGGCTAGGACGTCCTCGAGCTCGGCCCACGCGCCGTCGGCCAGCTCGCTCGTGAGCCGCTCCATCACGACAGAGCCCTCGAACAGGTCGGGGTAGGCCAGCAGATCGGTCTCGTAGGCCAGCACCTGTTGCATCCGCAGCGCCCATTGCTGGTCCCATGGACGGGGCAGGCCGAGCGCTTCGTTCCAGGCGGGCAGCTGGATGGACCGGGCCCGCGCGTCACGGGAGAGTGTGACGCCGAGCATCTCCAGCACGATCCGCTGCACGTTGTTCTCCGGCTGCGCCTCGGTGAGGCCGAGGCTGTTGACCTGCACGCCGTACCGGAAGCGGCGGGCCTTCGGGTCGGTGACGTCGTAGCGCTCGAGCCCGATCCGATCCCACAGCTGCGTGAAGGCCCGCATCTTGGCCGTCTCTTCGACGAACCGGATGCCGCTGTTCACAAAGAAGCTGATGGAGGCGAACACCTGCGGGAAGCGGCCCTCGTCGACCTGGCCCGACTCCTTCACGGCGTCGAGCACGCCGATGGCCGTCGCCAGGCTGTAGGCCAGCTCCTGCACCGGCGTGGCCCCGGCCTCCTGCAGGTGGTAGCTCGACACGTTCATCGGGTTCCACGCCGGCACCCACTCGGCGCAGAAGGCGATCATGTCGACGATCAGCCGGCGCGACGGCAGCGGCGGGAAGATGTACGTGCCGCGCGACAGGTACTCCTTCACGATGTCGTTCTGCGTGGTGCCGCGCAGCGCGGTCGAATCGACCCCTTGTTCCTCCGCGTTCGCGACGTAGAGCGCAAGCATCCACGCGGCCGT
>JAUXRW010000002.1 GCA_030681555.1 Acidimicrobiales bacterium | reverse complement strand
AGCGCCACCTCATCAAGCGGATCGCAGGCGCGGCCGACCAGCCCCACACGGTCATCACCGGCGGCGGGCACTTCCTGCAGGAAGACCGCGGGCCGCAACTGGCGCAGGTCGTGGTGGATCTCGTCGCTCGCCGCTGATCCGGCATCGCTCTGTTCAGCAGCGCGACCCCTCAGCCCTCCACCATCACGCCTCCACCCCTCAGCCCTCCACCGTGAACGTCCCCGCTGCGGCGGTGATGTTCTGCTCGTCGACCTGTGCCACCACGAGCGAGTGGGTGCCGCTGGTGAGCGCGTCGTCGTCCGGGTCGAAACTGACGGACTCCTCGCCACCCGGGCTGTCGATGCGGGTGGGCGGCGCACCATCGATGCTGAACCAGTAGGCGCCGCCCCGGTCGCCGCTGACGTCGATCGTGCCCTCGGGAGGCAGGCCGCCGAGCCCGTCCTCGCCGCTGGGCGGGGAGAGGACGATCAGCCTCCCTTCGGTGAAGGGATCGAAGGCCGCCGGTTCCACGGTCCAGCTGCCGCCCGGCCGCAGCTGCACGACGGGGATCGCCTCGACCCGGTAGCGCGGGCCCCCTTCACCGTTCCAGGTGCCGGACAGGACCACCGCGGCCACGGCCTGACCCCCCACCTCTCCGAGCGGGAGCACGGTGAGCTCGAGATCGGGGCTGTCGGCCCACGCGCCGTAGCCCTCGCCGTACTCCACCATCACGCCGCGAAGGTCGGCCCCGAGCGCCTTGTAGTAGGCGGCGGTGCGGGGACCGGTGCGCTTGACCGCTTCGTCGACGTCGCCCGCAGCGATCGCCTCGATCCAGGCCCGGAGGTCAGCCTCAGCGCTCGGACCGGGCACGCTCGCCGTGGCGTCGGTCGTGCCCGCAGCCGAGCCCGTGGTGGGAGCGGCGGTCTGGGTGGGCGACGCCGTGCGCAGCTCGTCGCCGTCCGGGCGGGCCTGCCACGCGACCACCGCGGCGACCGCGACCGCAGCTGCGACGGCCAGGAGGCGCGCGGCGCGTAGGCGGGGGGCACGCCGGACCGGGGCCAGCGGGACGACCCGCGGGTCGGCATCGAGCTCGATCGGCGTGTCGCCGCGCGCCGACCGGTCCCCCGCTGTGCCGATGACCGGTACCGGGCCGACGGCCCGCTCGCGGTCGAGGCGGGCGTCGAGCCGGTCGAAGAAGCCCGGCTCGTAGCCGGGTACGTCGATGTCGCCGAGGGCCTTGGCGACGACGGGGTCGCGCTCGTCGCTCATCGCGCGTCCTCGCCGAGGGCGTGCCGCATCGTCGTCCGGGCACGCGACAGCCGGGAGGCCACCGTGCCGGGCGCGATGCCGAGGATCTGCGCGGCAGTCACGTTGTCGAACCCCTCGCCGTCGACCAGGAGCACGGTGGCCCGCTGGTCCTCCGGTAGAGCACCCAGCGCCCGCAGCGCGGCGTCGGACGCGGTGACCGCCCGGTCGGGGCCTGCGTTCGGCGACGGTGCGTCCCACACGACATCAGCGGTGTCGACGGGCACCGGTCGGCGGCCGCTGCGCCGGAGCTCGTCGATGCAGGCGTTGTAGACGATCCGGTAGAGCCAGCTGCCCAGCTCGGCGTCGCGGCGGAAGCTGGGCAGCGACCGGAAGACCCGGACGTAGGCCTCCTGCATCGCGTCCTCCATCCGGTGTCGATCGCCCAGCAGCTTGAACGCGACACCGCGAAGGCGGTCGTCGTACCGGCGCACCAGCTCCGCGAAGGCGTGCTGATCGCCGTCCAGGACCAGGTCGACGAGGGCGGCGTCGGCCGACGGAGGTGCGGCCGCAGCGGAGGTCACACCACCCGGACCGCGGTGCCGAGCTCTACGAGACCCGAGGCCCACAGCAGGTCCATGGCGGAGTTGGACAGTCGCGCGCAGCCGTGGGACGCAGCGTAGCCAGGGATCGACGGCGACCCGTGGACCGCGATGCCGCCGTTGAAGTACTTGGGCCGGTACAGGTTCCCCAGCGGTGCGTGACGGACCCCGTCGATCTCGCTGTCGACGGCGAACGCGCCACGGGGCGTCCGCGTGCCGGCCGCGCCCGTCGAGGTGTTGAGCACCCAGCGCACCTCCCCGCCGTCGAGGACGAAGAGGAGCTGGCGGGCGAGGTCGATCTCGATGCCGTCGGCGGTGCTCTGCGGCACCGGGCGGCCGGCCGTGGCGAGCGCCGCGCGCGTGGCCGGGCCGGCGATGCCGTCGCGCTCCAGGCCGTTGGCCTTCTGGAACGCCATCACCGCCTGGGTGGTGAGCCTGCCGTAGCCACCACCGGGCTCTCCGAGCCAGAAACCGAGCTCGGAGAGCCTTTGCTGGAGGGCGACGATCTCGGGGGAGTCGTCGCCCGGGCGGAGGCTGCCGTCGGCAACGGGGGGCGTCGCCGGGGATGCCGTCGTCGTCGTGGTGGTCGGCGCCGCCGTGGTCGTGGTGGTGGGCGGGAGCGAGGTGGGCGTGGCCTCGATCGAGCTCATGGTGACGGCGGCCGGCACGGTCGTGCCCGTGGCTGCCGCCTGGCCGTCGACGCCGAGGCGGGCGCCCACCACGAGGCTGATGGCCACCACCGCTGCGAAGGTGGCGATGATGAGGGTGGTTCGAAGGATCCGCACGGTCCTTGGACGTCCACGGGGTGCGACCCGTTCCGATAAATCCGAGGAGGTCGTCAGCGACCCCGGATCCAGGTCAGGCGGCGCACACCCCGGCGAGACTGCCGAGCGCCGTGGTGCGGCGGTGCTCCCGGAGGAAGTTCAGGTCGCGGCCGTCCGTGAGATACGAGAACGACAGCCCCATGGCGGGGTCGGCCCAGGCGATCTGCCCGGCCGCGCCGTTGTGGCCGAAGGTGCCCGGCGAGACGGTCCGACCCATGCCGCGGAGGTTCGACCGGCCGTCGTCGCCGGCGAGGACGAGGCCGCGGGAGCGGTTGGCCGGGTGGCCGAGCATCGGGTCCGGGAAGGTGTTGCGCACCACCGTGGTGGCGTCATCGAGCACGACGGGATCCCAGAGTCCCGCCCGGTCATCGAGGAGGGCCTGGTAGAACAGCGCGACGTCGGCGGCCGTGGCCACGCCACCCCCGCCCGGCAGGCCGACGGCCCGAGCCGCGGGTTCGTTGAGGGCGACGAGCGCCTGGTCCGTCACCTCACCCACGTCGATCTCCCGAATCCCCAGCGCCGCCTCGAGCTCGTCGGGGGTGGCCGGCTCGCCGCAGAGGACGAGGTCGCGGATGCCGTCCTGCTCGTCGACGGGCACGCCGAGCGCGAAGCCGTCGAGACCGAGGGGTTCCGCCACGCGAGTGCGCACCGCATCGGTGTGGTCCATGCCGGTCACCGCGTGGATGAGCTCGGCCAAGACCCAGTGGGCGCTGGTGGGGTGGTACTCGTACTGCGTGCCGGCGTCCCAGCTGAGACGCCACTCGGAGAACGCTTCGGCCCGCCCCTCGTGCGTTGCCCAGCGGGGCGGGCCGAGCGGCGCGCGCGGGAACCCGCTCGTGTGCTGGAGGACGTGGTCCAGGGTGACTGCGTCCTTGCCCCGGGTGCCGAAGGCGGGAAGCACGTCGGCCACGCGCCTGGCCGGTTCGAGGCTGCCCTCGCCGATTAGCTGCCAGATCACGGCCGCGACGAACGGCTTGGTCGCCGAGTAGATGGTGTAGCGAGTGTCGATGCTGGCGATCCCGAACGCCTCGTGGACGACGACCTTGCCGTCCATCCCGAGAGCGATTTGGCACGACGGGAGCAATCCGTCCTCGACGTCGCGGCGAGCCCGGGCGAGCAGCGCGTCGACCGCTGCGGGGTCGAGGGTGGTCATGGCGTAGACCCTACGGCGGGCCGCCGAGGCTCGCTCGGCCCCCGCCGGCCGGTTATCCGGCCCGGGGGGCGGGTAACCGGGCTTCCGTGGCCTACGTCCCAGCCGGCGTCCCCGGCGTCGAAGACCTGGTCGAGGTGGGTCGGGGTGGCTTCAGCGTCGTCTACCGGGGCCGCCAACCGGACCTCGGGCGTGACGTCGCGGTGAAGGTCGTGTCCTCGGGCGGGTCCGGCGCGGACCTGGAGCGCTGGCGGCGGGAGATCGTCGCCATGGCGCGGCTCACGAACCACCCGAACATCCTCGCCGTGTACTCCGCTGGCGTCACCGACGACGGCTCCCCGTACCTCGTGATGCCCTACGTGCCGGGTGGGTCGCTCCACGACAGGGTCAAGGCCCAGGGGCCGATCGCCCCCGAGGAGGTGGCCGTGCTGGGGGCGAAGCTGGCCGGCGCCCTGGCCAGCGCCCATGCCGCCGGTGTGCTGCACCGCGACGTGAAGCCCGAGAACGTACTCCTCTCCCCCTACGGCGAGCCGCAGCTCACCGACTTCGGCATCGCTCGCCTGCTCGACTCGACCGCGACGGCGAGCGGGAAGGTGCACGCCACGATCCCGTACGCCGCCCCCGAGGTGCTGGCCGGATTCGCTACCGAGGCGGCCGATGTCTACGGACTCGGCGCCACGCTGCACGCCGTGCTCGTCGGGGCGCCGCCGTTCACGACGCGGGAGGACGAGTCGCTGGTGGCCTTCGTCGGCCGCATCGTCCACACGCCGGCGCCCGACCTGCGCTCGGCCGGCGTTCCGGCCGAGCTGGCCAGCGTCATCGAGGGGGCGCTGGTCAAGGATCCGAAGGACCGCACCCCGACTGCCGACCAGCTTCGAGCGTGCCTCGAGGAGATCATCCCGATCCTCGCGGCGGCGCCGGAGCCGGCGGTCGCACCCTCGGTGTTCGCGCTCGATGCGCCGCGCGACCCGCCGACCGAGCGGTTGGCCCCCGAGCCCGCCGTAGCCGCCGCCGTGGACGAGCCCCCGACCCCGTCCCGGCCGCGCGCCTCGGCCCTCGGCGTCCTCGTCGGGCTCATCGCCCGCGCGCTGCTCGCCCTGGTGGTGGCCTTGGCCCTGCGGGACGACGCGGACCCGACCGCGTCGACCGGCACCACCGCAGCGGCGACCACCGACCCTGCGGACGATCCCGCCACCGACCCCACCGAGGCGCCGGGAACGACCGCCACCCCCGCCGCCGATGCGGGGGAACCCTCCGGCGACGAGGACGGCGAGGACGGCGAGGAGCCCGAGGGCGCAGGGGCGGCGCCGGGCGAGACGGCCAGCACCTACTTCGAGCGGATCGCCGCCGGCAACCTCGACAGTGCCTACGGGATGCTCTCGCCGGACTTCCGGGCGGTCCAGAGCCGCGAGTCCTACGGGGCCTTCTGGGGCGGCTTCGACTCGGTGGAGGTCGCCGGGGCGCCCACGGTCGCTGGCGACGGGCGCCGCGTGACGGTGCCGCTCCGGCTCGACGGTCGCGCCGAGAGCTTCACGCTCACCCTCGCCCCGCGGGGCAACGGCGGGTGGTGGATCGACGGCCCTAGACCCGGCTGACCGGCGGCGGCCCGGAGCGCGTCAGGTGGGCGGCTGGGGGGCGACGCTGAACGCGTCGGTCAGGTGCGAGGTGTCGTTGTAGCGGCGGAGGATCCAGCGGTCGCCGACCACCACGACCTGGTGGATCGAGGCGTTGTCGGCACCCACGAAGGCGAACGGCCGTGCCCCCGTGGCGATGGCCAGCATCTCGCCAATCCATGCGCCGTGGGTGAACACGGCGACCCGCTGGCCCGGGTGGGCGTCGACGATGGTGGCCACCGCCCGCTGTACCCGGGCCCGGAACGCCGCGGCAGGCTCGGCCCCGGGGATGACGTCCCACCGCTCCTGGCGTTGGATCTCCAGCGCAACGGGGTGCCCCTCTCCGGCGTGCTTGCGGACGAGGCCGCCCTCCCACTCCCCCAGGTGCACCTCGCGCAGGTCTGCGAGGACGATCGGCTCGATGCCGCGGCGCGCGGCCAGCGGCGCTGCGGTCTCGTGGGTGCGCCGCAACGTCGACACGTAGATCGCGTCCAGGGGCTCGTGCTCGAGACGCTCCGCCACCCGCTCGGCCTGCTCGCGACCGTCGGGGTGCAGCTCCGGATCGCCCTGGCCGTCCCGCAGCTCGAACAGCTCGCCGCCTCGCGACGCCGCCGATTCGCCGTGCCGCACGAGGAGCATCTCTGTCGCCCCCGGCGGAGGCGTGAAGCGCTGCTGGCGGTACTCCGTCGTCCCCATGGAGCCGACGCTACGCGGTCGAGACCGGGGGTTTCCCCGGACGACTGCCCGCGCTAGGTACGGTTGCGGCACCCAACAGAAAGGCAAGGGAGAGCATGGTTCGTGCAAGGGCTTGGAAGGCCGCGGCAGCACTGACGGCCCTGGCCGTGGTCGCCGTCGCGTGCGGGGACGATGATGACGAGGCGACGTCCGAGACGACGGCGGAGGCCAGCGAGGCGAGCAACGAGGAGTTCTGCGAGCTGGCCCGCGAGCTAGACGCGCAGGAGGACTTCCCGTCGCTCGAACAGCTCGAGCAGTACGGCGAGCTGGCGCCCGAGGAGATCCAGGAGGAGGCGCAGGTCGTCGTGGCCGAGTTCACGAAGGCCACCGAGGCCGGCGACATTTTCGCGGCCTTCGAAGCCCCCGGGGTCGAGGAGGCCTTCGAGACCATCGAACCCTTCGAGGCCGAGGAGTGCGGCATCGAGCACGAGGAGGAGGGCGAGGAAGAGGAGGAGCCGGATCCGTCCGTCACGTCCCTCGATCCGGCGGCCGCTCGCGTGGACGTCACGGCAACGGACTACGCGTTCGAGCTGACGCCTCCTGCCGCCGGCCGGACCTCGTTCGTCATGACGAACGAGGGCGCGGAGCGCCACGTGATGCTGCTGTTCCGCCTGTCCGAGGGCAGCACCATCGAAGAGGCACTCAGCTCCGAGGGCGAGGAGGGCATCGAGGAGGAGTGGGAGTCCGACACGGCGACCACTGGTGAGGAGGCCGTCCTCACAGCGGACCTCGCACCCGGCGAGTACGGGATGATCTGCTACATCCCGACCGCCGAGGGCAAGGCCCACTTCGAGCTCGGCATGCAGACGGAGTTCACGATCCAGTAGCCACCGCGAGCGGTTGCGGGGAGCAGGGAGCCGGCGGCCTCGACCGCCGGCTCCCTGCGCGTCAGGGCCCGCACATCTCGATGTCCTCGTGCCTGTCGGGGTGGGCACACTGGCGGGATGGTGCCGGTCGGGGAGCTGCTGGCCGCGGTGGGTTCGGCCTTCGAGAGCTGACGGCGCGCGGCCTGGCGCCGTGGCCGCGATCCCCACCCCGATCGGACGCCCCGGGACGAGGAGTACGCCCGCCTGACCCACCCGGGGCGCTACCGGCTCGTCGGGGCGCGGCCGACGCCTGGCTGGTGGCGCTCGTCGACGCCGGCCTCGTCGTCGGGCCCGCGCTGCGGGCCCCGAGGCGTCCGCTCCCCTGCGCCGCCGGCGGCTCCGGACGCTGTCGGCGCCGATGCCGCGGCGCCGCGGGGAATTGGCGGAGGCGTCACCCTGCCGGCCACCGGCGACTCCGTGCCGCGGCTGGCGGCGACCGCAGCCGTGGCCGGTGCGGTCGCGCTTCGCAGGCTCCTCGCCCCGCCGCGCCGCCCCTAGGCGACGGAGCCGTCAGGAGCGTCGCGGGCGTCGGGGCCGTGGCAGACCGCTTCGACGTTGTTCCCGTCCGGGTCGCGCACGAAGGCCCCGTAGTAGTCGGGGTGGTACTCGGGGAACACCCGTGGCTCGTGCAGCACCTCGGCGCCGGTGCCCACCGCCGCATCGAAGAAGGCCCTCACCGTGGCGCGGTCCGAGGCCTCGAAGGCGAAGTGCGATTCGCGGAACCCCTCGCCCGAGCTGAGCTCGCCGATCCAGAAGTCCGGCCGGGTCACGCCGAAGCCCATCGCGGCCCCCACATCCATGAGGCGGCGCGCCCCGAGGGGCTGGAGGACGGTGTCGTAGAACGCGGCGCTGACCTGCAGGTCGGCGCACTGGATCCCGAAATGGTCGAGCATGGGCCGATCCTGCCACGGAGTCGACGCGGCTCGGTCGCCGCTGCTCGGTCAGCGGCTCACGGTCTCGCCGGTTCGAGGTGCGCCGCCAGGTTGTCGAGCGACGCCGCGAGACCGGCTGCGTGATCCTCGGCGGAGATGCCGTCGGGGACCCCGGCTGCGGTGATGTCGACCCGCGAGCCGCCGTCGACGGCGGTGACCTCCCAGGTCATGGTCATCGTCCCTGCGAACGCCGGGTCGTCGGATTCGAAGTCCACCGCGTGGACGACCCGTTGTCCGGCGACGAGCTCGACGAAGCGCGCCTCCACGACATCGGTGTCCGAGCTCGACTTGCCCGGCGCACCGGAGGCATCGGCGTACGTCAGCACGAGGCGGTAGGAGCCGCCCGACCGCGGGTCGAAGTGCTCGAACCGAGCGCTCATCCCCTGCGGCGGCAGCCACGCGACCAGCGCATCCGGATCCACGAAGGCTGCGTACACCCGATCCGGTGGTGCTGCGATCACCCGGCTGGCACGATCGGTGCGGGACATCCCGCGACGCTATGCCGCGGTGCCGGATCGCCGCCGGCTGGTCGGTTGTCTGGCCGACGGCGATGCCCGCCCGTTCATGTCGCTGGCTCCGGGTCGTCGGGTGGTCGGGGTGGTGGTTGCTCCAGCGGTTGTGGAAGCCGCAGGCGAGGCCGCCGTTGTCTTGGGTGGTGAGGCCGCCGTTGGATGCTTCGGAGCTGCTGACGCAGATCAACCGGTCGGAACAACCGCAACCACTGCGGCCGGCACGGGGCCAGCCGCTACGTCAGATGGGTCGCAAAGTGCTCCAGGGTGCGGGACCACGCCAGCTCGGCGGCGTCGGCCCGGTACATCGACGGCGCATCGGCGTTGGAGAACGCATGGCCCGCGCCGGGGTACCGCAGCACCTCCACGTCGGGCCGGCCCTCGGCGGCGCGCTCCACCTCGACGACCTTCTCCAGCGGGATGAACGGGTCGCTGTCCCCGTAGTGGAACAGCAGCGGGCAGGTGACCCGGTCCAGGAGGTCGAGCTGCTCGTTCGTGGCGGAGCCGTAGTACGAGACGGCGGCGTCGATCCCCCGGCCGTCGACCTCGCTGAGCGCCGCCGCGGCGAAGGCCAAGGTGCCGCCGAAGCAGAAGCCGACCGCCCCCACTGAACCGGTGCACGCGTCCATGCCCACGAGGTGGGCGTGGGTGGCGGCGATGTCCGGGCCGGCCCACGCGAAGTCGTAGCGCCCGATCATGGCGAAGGCGTCCTGGATCTGCGACTCGCCGTTGCGCTCGAAGCGCCGCTCGAGCCGCCAGAACATGTCCGGCACGAGGGCGACGTAGCCGGCCTCGGCGAGTCGATCGGCGAGGGCGCGCATGTTGTCGTTGATGCCGAAGATCTCCTGGAACACCAGGACGCCCGGCCCCCGGCCCCCGTCCGGCACCGAGCAGTAGGCGTCGAACGCCCCGTCCGCGCCCGCCGACACCTGCTCGTAGCCTGTCATGATCGTCATCGCCGAACCCTAGGTGGCGTGCGGCCGGCGGGGGGCGGGCCCCGGGAAGATCCGAGAAGATGTCGCAGGCATGTCGAGAACCGGCGCTTGGCTCCGTCCCTGGGGTGATCACGGCCACCATGGGCCGTACCGCACCAAGGAGAGCACGATGACCAAGTACCTGCTGCTCAAGCACTACCGGGGCGGGCCCGCGCCGCTCTGCGACACGCAGATGGACCAGTGGGCCCCCGAGGAGGTCTCTGCCCACCTGCAGTACATGGGGGACTTCGCGGCACGACTCGAGGGCACCGGAGAGTTCGTCGACGGCCAGGCCCTCTCCCCGGAGGGCACCTTCGTCCGCTACGACGGCGAGGGACGGGCGCCTGTCACCGACGGGCCCTTCGCCGAGACCAAGGACCTGATCGCCGGGTGGATGGTGATCGACGTCGAGTCCTACGACCGGGCCCTCGAGCTGGCCGCCGAGCTCTCCGCAGCGCCGGGCCCGCGTGGCGAGCCCCTCCGCGAATGGCTCGAGGTGCGACCGTTCCTCAGCGCCCCGTCGACCATCGCGGAGTGATCCACGGTGGACGAGGCCCTGCTGCGTACCCTCACCCCCACCGTCATCTGCATCCTCGTCCGTCGCGGCGCTGACTTCGCGGCGGCCGAGGATGCTGTGCAAGAGGCGCTCGTCGAGGGCCTGCGCGTGTGGCCGGACGACCTGCCCCGAGACCCCAGGGGCTGGCTGGTCACCGTGGCCTGGCGCAGGTTCCTCGACGCCGCACGGGCCGACTCCTCTCGACGGCGTCGCGAGGAGCGCCTCCAGGACGAGCCGGCGCCGGGCCCAGCCCAGGGTGGGGACGACGCGCTGGAGCTGTACTTCCGGTGCGCGCACCCGTCCCTGACCCCGGGGTCGGCTGTCGCGCTCACGCTGCGTGCCGTCGGTGGCCTCACCACGCGGCAGATCGCGCAGGCGTACCTCGTGCCGGAGGCGACGATGGCGCAGCGGATCAGTCGGGCCAAGCGAACGGTGTCGGGTGTCCGGTTCGATCAGCTCGGCGACGTCGGCACGGTGCTGCGCGTGCTCTACCTCGTCTTCAACGAGGGCTACTCGGGCGACGTCGACCTCGCCAGCGAGGCGATCCGCCTCACCCGCCAGCTGGCCGCCAGCATCGACCACGAAGAGGTCGCCGGCCTGCTGGCGCTGATGCTGCTCCACCACGCGCGACGCCCGGCACGGACCGACGGTGGCGGCAGGCTCGTGCCCTTGGCCGAGCAGGACCGCAGCCGATGGGACACCGACCTCATCGCCGAAGGCGTCGATGTGGTCCAGACCGCCCTCGCCTGCGACCGCCTCGGCGAGTACCAGGCCCAAGCCGCCATCGCCGCGCTGCACGCCGACGCACCCACGGCGGACGAGACCGACTGGGTGCAGATCGTCGAGTGGTACGACGAGCTCGTGCGCCTCACCGACAGCCCGGTGGCCCGCCTCAACCGGGCGGTCGCGGTCGGCGAGGCCGACGGTCCTCGAGCCGGCCTGGCCGCCCTCGAGCCGCTCGACCCGGCGCTCCCCCGCCACACCGCGGTCGCCGCGTACCTCCACGAGCGCGACGGCGACCCGGCGACCGCAGCGCGCCTCTACGCCGAGGCAGCCCGAGCCGCGTCCAGCCTCCAGGAACGCGACCACCTCACCCGCCAGGCCGCCCGCCTCAACGCGCTGCTGCGCGACTGAGCGGCGCCCCGGACGGTCGGGCGCCTGCTTCAGGGTGGGTGCTCCCCTGCCGAGCCGGAGCTCCCACCTCTCGAGGCGCACAGAAGTCGCCCTCTGCCGTGAGGACGACACGAAATGTCGGCGGGACCGGCGCTCGGGGTGTCCGCCGTAGCGGGCGGCGGTCTCGGTGGGGGTGCGAACGGGGACAAAGGGCTCCTACCTCTCCCGCTGGGGTAGGTCTCGGCTAGGGCCACGCCCGCTCGGGTACGAGGGGGCCATGCGCGAGCGGCTTGAGCGATGGGGGCACTGGTGGGCGGCGCTGCCGCGCTCGGTGAGGTGGCTGTCGTACGCCATGGCCGGGCTGGGGACGGCTCTGGTGGTGCTGCTCATCGGGCTGTGGTTCACGCTGGACCTGCCGGACGACACTCCCGAGCCGGAGTCCGCCGTGCTCCTCAGCGCCGACGGACAGGAGCTCGCCGTCCTCTCCGAGGAGGGCCGCAGGGTGAACGTGACCCTGGACCAGGTGGCGCCGGTCATGCGGCATGCCGTGGTCGCGGCGGAGGACCGTCGATTCTACGGCCACGGCGGCGTCGACCCGATCGGCATCGCCCGGGCGGCGTGGCGCAACACGATCGGGGACGGCACCCAAGGCGGCTCCACCATCACCCAGCAGCTCATCAAGAACGTGTCCTCCGGCGGAGAGCGCTCGCTGTGGAACAAGCTCGAGGAGGCCGTGCTGGCCATGAAGCTGGAGCAGACCGCCGACAAGGACCGCATCCTCGAGCGCTACCTGAACGCCGTGTACTTCGGACGTGGGGTGTACGGGGTCGAGGCCGCGGCGCAGGTCTACTTCGGCGTCCCTGCGAGCGAGCTCACGTTGTCCCAGGCGGCCTTGCTGGCCGGCCTGCTCCGCTCCCCCGAGACGGCCGACCCTGCCGAGGACCCGGAGGAGGCCTCTCGACGGCGTCAGACCGTCCTCGACGCCCTCGTCGCCGCTGGCGACGCAACCGAGGAGGAAGCCGCCGGGGCCGCCACCGAGCCGATGGCTGTGCTCCCCGAGGTGGACGCCGTCCGCCTGGTCGCCGGCCTCGCCCCGCACTTCGTGGACTGGGTCACGGCCGAGGCGGTGGCTGCGGTCGGCGAGGCCGCGGTGTACCGCGACGGGCTGCGGATCGTGACCACGCTCGATCTCGACGCGCAGCGCGCGGCAGAGGAGAGCGTGGCCAAGGTGCTCCCCGATCCTGGCGACCCCCAGGCCGCGCTGGTCGCCCTCGACACCGACGGCGCCGTCCGGGCGCACGTCGGGTCCCGGAGCTACGAGGAGTTGCAGGTCGATGTGGTGCGCGGCCTCGACGGAGGTGGGTCGGGCCGCCAACCCGGGTCGGCGTTCAAGCCGTTCGTCCTCCAGGCCGCCCTGAGCCGCGGCGTCCACCTCCGCGACCCCTATGCCGGTCCCGCTCACCTCGAGCTCGACGTCGGGGGTGCGCCGTGGTCGGTCGACAACTACGGCAACGAGGATTTCGGGCGCGTCGATCTCCTGCAGGCGACGGCCCGGTCGGTCAACACCGTCTACGCCCAGCTCCTCGCCGAGACGGGACCGCAGGCGGTCGTGGAGGCCGCCCGGGCCGCCGGCATCGGTTCCGAGCTGACGCCCGAGGCCGGCATCGCTCTGGGCACGGAGGAGGTGTCGCCCCTCGAGCTGGCCCAGGCCTACCTCACCTTCGCCAATGACGGGAACAGCGTCTTGCCGTACCGGATCGCCCGCATCGAGACGCCCGAGGGCGCGGTGGTCTGGGAGCCGGAGCGGCCCGAACCCGAGCGGGCCGTCGATGAGGGCGTGGCACGTGCCGTCACGTTCGCCCTCCGCGGGGTGATCGAGAGCGGGACCGGCCAGGGCGCCGACATCGGTCGCCCTGCCGCGGGCAAGACCGGGACCACCCAGGAGAACGTCGATGCCTGGTTCGCGGGGTACGTCCCCGGCTACGCCACCGTGGTCTGGATGGGCTACGGCGATCCCGCCCCGATGACCGACGTCCACGGCCGATCCGTGACCGGTGGGTCCTTTCCGGCCGACATCTGGCGCGAGTTCATGCGGACCGCCGTGGCGGATCGCCCGCCCGACGACTTCCCGGCACCGCCGGACGACCTGGTGCAGGGCGAGCCCGTGACCCTCACCGCCGAACCCTCGCCGCTCCGACCCGGTGACGTCCTCACGGTCCGCGGCTCGGGATTCGACCGCTGCGTCGCATCGTGGTCGGTGACGGTCGACGGGACCGCCATCGCCTCGCAGGCAGAGACCGACGCCGACTCGACGGAGCGAAGCGCATCCCTCCAGCTCCCGTCCGACCTCGCTCCCGGCGACTACGAGGCGGTCGCGCAGTGCGACGTCGGCGCCGGCCCCGAGGCGGCCGCCCGCGCCCGCTTCACCGTCCAGGAGCCGACGACCACCACCGCGCCGACGACCACGGCCATCGCCCCGTCCACCACGACGGTCCCCCCCACCACGACGCCCACCACTCGCCCTCCCCGGGCGACCACGACGACGCCCGCGCCGACGACCACCGACCCAGCGGTGACCACCACCACGAGAACCCCGGGCCGCGGGGGCGGGTAGGCACGATCAGTCCTGGAGAGGGCTCTTGGACGGCTCACCGTCGTGGCTTTAGCCAATCTTGCTGCCGACCTCAACGAACTCTTCCTCTACGGCCGTACCGACGTACGTACTCACTTCGGGATTCACCTTGGCGAGAAACGCCGCGAAGTCGGCGTCGCTCATCGCCTCGAGTTCGGCGTTGCACTCGTCCGTCAAGTCCAGGCGCTCGTCAATCTCGGCGGGAACTGCCGTGCCCTCGGCGTTCGCAGCGGTGACGGCGGCCACGACCTCGTCGTCGTTAAGGACCACGAGTGCCTGCTCTGCGCATGTCGACGGAGCGTCGACCACCGAGGAGCTGGTCGAGGAGGCGGGCCCCACCGCCAGCTCCTTGTCGTTGTCCCCGCAGGCCGCCGGTACGGCCACGGCGATGGTCCCGACAGCGGCTGCGAATAACCGGAGGAAGTGAGTCGTCATGAGCGCATTGTCCGCTTGCCGCATCTCAGCGTCCATGAGACCTTCGCCTCATTTAGTATGGGCGTTCGACAACCAGCTCGAGAAACTGCAACGCGGCGTCACAAGCTGCCTCACCCTCGACCTCTACTGGGCGGGATTTCCGTTCCAGGAACGGCATTCCCGCCCAGTTCGCCTCGCCGACGTCAGCCGTCGCGCCGCTGCGTGCCGACGCGCAGCTCCCGGAACGGCACCTCCCGGTCGACCTGGGGCTCCTTCGGGAGACCGAGCACGCGCTCGCCGATGATGTTGCGCTGCACCTCGTTGGTGCCACCGGCGATCGAGATCGCGTGCGCCGACAGGGCCACGTTCTGGACTTCGCCGCCGAGCGGCGCGTCGTCGCCGACGAGCATGCCGTGGGCGCCGAGGATCGACATGCCGACATCGCGCGTGGCGTGGAGGTTGACCGCCGCCGCCAGCTTCCCGGTGGAACCCTCCGGCCCGGGTCGGCCGCCCGACCGGATGGCGGCCACGGCGCGGTCGCCGGTGAGCCGAGTCGCTTCGTTCAGCGCGTGGATGCGGGCGATCCCCTGGCGCACCACCGGGTCGGCGGTGGCGCCCATCGCCTCGGCTGCCGAGCGCAAGAGGCGCGAGCCGCCGGTGAACGCGGCCATCATCGAGCCCATCTCCGCCTCGCCGCCCACCCCGGCGGCAACCTCGCCGGCCCGCCGGTCGAGGAAGCCCGCCTTCTCGCCTGGGGTGGCAGCGCCCATCATCCCGCCGCCGATGCCGGCCCGCTCGTAGGCGAGGGTGGTGAGCGCCACCGCCCACCCGTTGCTGGCCTCGCCGACCATGTTGGCGTGCGGGACGCGGGCGTCGGTGAAGAACACCTCGTTGAAGCTCGCCGCCCCGTTCATCTGCTTGAGCGGGCGGATCTCGACGCCGGGCTGGTCGACGTCGATGATGAAGTACGTGATGCCCCGGTGCTTCGGGGCGTCGACGTCGGTGCGGGCCAGCAGCATGCCGCGCACGGCCTGCCGGGCCCCGGAGGTCCACACCTTCTGGCCGTTGACGATCCACTCGTCGCCGTCGCGCACGGCCCTGGTCTGGAGGCTGGCGAGGTCGGACCCGGAGCCCGGCTCGCTGAAGAGCTGGCACCACGCCTCGGTGCCGGTGGCGAGGGGCGGGAGCCACCATCGCTTCTGCTCCTCGGTGGCGTGGGCGATGAGCGTCGGCGCCGCCAACCCCTGGCCGAGCCCGGCCGGCGGCCCGAGGGCGCCGGCACGGCGCAGCTCGTCGCGGACGACGCCGGCGACCTCCGGTGCCAGGCCCCGCCCGTGCCAGTCGCGAGGCCACGTTGGGAATCCCCAGCCCGACTCGCCGAGCACCCGCCACCACGCCCGCACCGTGAGGTCGGGGTCCCACGCCTCGGTGAGCCAGCCCCGCACCTCGGCCCTGACCTGCGCCGCCTCGCGCGGCTCCTCGGTCGTCTCGTCAGTCACTGTCGGCCCCCCGTCGATCACGACAGGCCACCCTGCGCCCGTCGGCAACCGAGAGCGTAGGCGGCGCGGTCACGCGCCGGCAACGGCGCGGCCCGGCTACGCAGGTCGGGATCGGCGTCGTGCTGACCGAGCCCTGGGCTGCCCCGGTTCGCCACGGCGAGGGCCGACAGCCGGTACGGCGGCCCCGGCATGCGGACGGTGCCGAGCGCAGGGTCCTCGACGTCCACCCAGAAGCCGCGGGCCGCCAGTGGCGGTCGTCGGCGAGGTCGGCGACGGTGTTCACCGGCGTGCACGGGGTCCCGCGGCGCTGCGCCTCGGCGAACAGCTCGTGCTTCGGGTAGGTGATGGTGAGGTCGCTCGTCCACTCGTCATGAGCTCGGCGGCCTCCACCCTCGGGAGCACGTCGCGGTACACCGGCTCGATCGCCGCCTCCTTGCCGGTGCGCTCGTGGATCCACGCCCCCAGCGCGTCCCAGTGCTCGGGCACCACGACGACGATCGGCGCCCATCCGTCGGCACACGGGTACAGCCCCCGGGGGCTGATGGCGGCACGTCGGTTGCCCTGCCGCTCGCAAGGCACGAGGTCGTCGGCCCAGTACGGCACGCCCACCTCGATGCCGGCGAGCATCGCCGATCGGCGTGGGACAGGCGACACCACGCGCCCCGCCGGGGACGATGGCCACTTGCCGTCGAACTTGCCCACCGCCCACCTCCATCCGTCGCCGTCCCCCGCGGCGCACGCGGCGAACGCGGCGAACGCGGCGATGTCGTCTCTCGGCAAGAATGGCGCATGCGCATCGGTACCGCGGTTGCCATCCGCGGTCCGCTTCCGGACGTCCGCGAGCAGGCAGCGCTGGTCGACGCGCTCGGCTACGACAGCGTCTGGGTCCCCGAGGTCGCCGGCCGGGACGCGCTGGTGACGTGTGCTGCGCTCGCCGGTGACGTGGCGCGCGCCCGGCTCGCCACCGGCATCGTGCCGCTGCCGGCCCGCAGCCCGGTCACCCTGGCAATGGGCGCGGCGACCCTCGCCGAGGTCACCGGAGGCCGGTTCGTGCTCGGCGTCGGTGCCGGGCACCGCGAGACGGGCGAGACCTGGCTCGGCCGGCCGGCGCTTGGGTTGGCCGCGGTCGCCGAGCACCTCGAGGTGCTCGCCGCCGTCCTCCACGAGGGCGGCGTGCGGCGTCCGCCGGGCGTCTCGCTGCCGGCACTCGACTTCCAGCTGCGGGGTGTGCAGCCGCCGGCCCCGCCGGCGGTGGTGCTCGCCGCCCTGGGCCCGCGCACCGCGGCATTGGCCGGCTCGCTGGCCGACGGCCTCGTCGCCAACTGGGCGACAGCCGCCCACGCCCGGCGGCTGGCGGACTGGGCCCGAGAGGCAGCGGCCGCCGCCGGCCGCGATCCGGACGCGCTCGAGATCGCCTGCTACGTCCCCGTGTGCGTCGGCCCCCCCGATGAGGCGCGGGCGGCGCTCGCCCGCCAGCTCGACGCCTACGGCCGGCTCGCCGCGTACCGCCGGGTGCTGGTGGCGAGCGGCCTCGACGCGGATGATCGCGGCCAGGACGCGCTCGACGCCCTCGGCGCCCACGGCGACGAGGGCGAGGTGCGAGCCCGGCTAGAGGAGTACGCCGCCGCCGGCGTGACGCTGGCGATCCTGGCGCCGTACCCGGTGGGCGAGGACCCGTGGGCGTCGATGACGGGGACGTGGGCGGCGCTCAGCCCGGACGGCTGAGCCGGCTGCCGGATCGGGCGAGCACGCGAGCGGGTCGAGGTCGGTCCCGGGGCCCGGGCACAGGTCGGCGCCGGCGCTGTCGAGCACGACAACCCGCACCGACCGGTCCCCGACCAGCTCGCCGGCGGCCGCGGTCAGCTCCGCCGCTCCCGAGCACCGAGCCGCTCACCCGCAGACGAGGCGGACCACCGGCCCGTCCCGGTCGACGCGCAGGCGGTCGAGTCGCACGCCGCGTCAGTCCGCCGACGCGGTCTTCTTCGGCTCGAGCATCTGCATGTCGCCGGTACAGCACGCGAGCGCCGAGTCGGTCGCCTTCGTGACCAGCACCTCGGTGCCACAGCCCTCGCACCGGTACCGCTTCCCAACCTTCAGCATGTGTCCCCCTCGCTCGGGCGTGCCCTACTTCGGCGCCATCGGCTTGCCGCAGCAGGTCACGGTCCCGTCGCCCGCCTTCGTCACGACGATCTCGGCACCGCAGGACTCGCACTTCAGCCGCTTGCCGGCTTCGTTTCCCACGCCGCGCAGGCTAGCGACCCCTGCGTGCGCGTGGGACATCTGTCGTCCAAATCTCACAGCCGTGCCGGCGGGCGAGGATGGAGCATGGACGCAGCCCGGGATCCCGGTGTCGCTCGCTCACCTCGGGCGGTGGTGCTTTCGGCACCGCGCACCGCGCACCGTTGCCGCTCTGTGGCTGCTCGCGGTCGTCGGCACCGCGGTGATCGCGGCCGCGGTGGGCGATCGCCCTCGGTGCGCGCCCTGCTCCACACCTGCCCCAACCGGACCTCATCACCACAAGGACTCGGCCGGCGGTCACGGCTGCCGCAGGTGGCCGGTCCAGTTCGGCTTGCGCTTCTCGGCGAAGGCGGTGGCGCCCTCGATCGCGTCCGGGGAACGGAACACCTCGGCGCCGACCTCGCCCTGGATCCGCCACGCCTCGGCCTCGGGCACCTCCAGCGACGCCTTGATGACCTTCTTGGTGGCCCGCACCGCCAGCGGCGCCGCCTCGCAGATGCGCTCGGCGAGCGCGACGGCGGTGTCGAGCACGTCGGCGCCCGGCACCACCCGGTTCACGAGGCCGAGCATGTAAGCGGTTTCGGCGTCGATGGCGTCACCGGTCATGCCCAGCTCGAGCGCCCGGGCCAGGCTGATCCGCTTCGACAGCCGGATCACCCCGCCGGCGCCGGCGACCAGGCCGCGCTTGACCTCGGGGATGCCGAAGGTGGCATGGTCGGCAGCGACGACGAGGTCGCAGGCGAGCATGATCTCGAAGCCGCCGGCCAGGGCGTGGCCGTTGCACGCGGCGATCAGCGCCTTGGGGAAGTCACGGTTCGTCACGCCGGCAAAGCCGCCGCTCACGCCCATCACGTTGCCGCCGCCGCCGGCGAACGCCTTGAGGTCCATCCCGGCGCAGAACGCCTTGTCGCCGGCGCCGGTGAGCACCGCCGCCCACACGTCGTCGTCGGCCTCGATCTCGTCGAACGCATCGGCCAGCGCCGCGGAGGTGTCGTAGTTGATGGCGTTGCGGGCCTCGGGGCGGTTGATGGTGACGATCTCGACGTGGCCCCGCCGCTCGCGCAGGATCGGGGTCACTGGTGCACCTCCGGACTGCGATGACACCTTCGACCGGTCCCGCCCCGCCGAGCACCTCTGACCGGTTCGGCGGCGGGGCGCCTCAACGTCCGCATGCTCATGGTTCGCTCGCTCGTTCCTCGTTCGCTCATGCCACGCTAGCCGCGGCCCACGCGAGGCGCTCGCCGTCGAGGGGCGCGTCGCGAACCTCCACCACCGAACGCAGATCGGCGCCGAGGTTGGTGCTCTGCTTGCCCCGGTCGAGTGCCAGACGGGGGAGGAGCAGGATCGGAATGGGATCGGGCTGGCCTTGACCGAGCCGCGACGGGACGGCCCACCGCTCGATGGCGCCCATGGCCAGGGCGTAGTAGCCAACGACGCGGTCGCCACGGCACAGCACCCAGGTGGCGGCCGTCCCGGCGGCGGCGGCCACCTGCGCCGTCTTGCGGAGCGAGTCCAGGCTCTGGACGCCGCTGTCGAAGGCGGCCGTGTCGTGCCGGTCGGCGTCGAACATCTCGACCGGCCGTAACGGCGCCGGGGTCAACGAGTCGGGATTCGGCTGCGGCGCTTGAACAGGCGAACGAGCTCGGGAGCCTCCTTCGCGGGCTCGTCGAGCGCAGCGACGAACCTGCGGAACGCCGCGTCGGACAGCTCGATGGCGTTCGCCCGCTGCAACAGCTCCTGGGCGTGCTCGACGGCTCTGGAGGGCACGAAGCCGGAGACGCTCTGTCCGGTGAGGGCGGCAGCCTCTCGGAGCGCTCGCTCCTGCTCCACGGTGAGCCGGAAGTTCAGCCGCCCTGTCAGCGTCTCAGCCATGTACAGACCGTGCACGTACACACGTGCACCTAGGGGTTGACGTGGTCCACGTAGACGGGCCGGCAGAACTCTCGACACGCCGGCCGCCCGGCTCAGGCCGGGAGGAAGCGGAGCAGCGTCAGCTCGTCGTCGACGTCGTCGAACACGGCCCGGACGGCAAGCCCGATGCGCAGGTCGGCCTCGTCGACGCCCTCGACCGAGGTGAGCACGCGCGGCCCTTCCTCGAGCTCGACCACCACGGAGGTGAAGGGCACCTCGAGGAACCGGGGATGCATCGCACGGTAGGTCGTGGTCCAGGTGAAGACCTCCCCGCGCCCCGACGACGGCGCCCACTCGAAGCCATCGCTGCCGCAGGCGGCACACAGCTCGCGGGGGACGTGGCGGTAGCGCCCGCAGCCCGAGCATCGCTGGAAGCGCAGCTCGTGGCGGCGCAGCCAGCCGTAGTACTCACCGGTGAGCCCGACGAGCCGAGGCCGCGGCGGGCCGTCGGCAGCGCTCACGGTTGGGCCCTCGTTCCTCGGGCCCCGCCATGACCGGCGCGGTGCCCATGGCTCGCTCGCTGGCGCTCGCTCACGGCATGACCGCCCGGCGCGCCCCGGGCTGGCCCGGCACGGGCAGGTGGACGATCTCGGCCGACGGGTGACGGTCCTCGATCGTGAGCACCGCGACGCGGCCGGGCAGGTCGACGCGCAGATGCGGGCTCGTTGGTGAGCCGGGGTTGAGCAGCAGGACGCCGTCGCGCCACTCCACGACCTCCCGGTGGCTGTCGCCGAAGACCCACACGTCCGGCACCGGGTCGAGCCCGCACGACCGGGCGAGCTCGGGGACCGATGGCGGATCGGGGACGCGGCGCACCGGGAGCACGTGTGTGATGCCGACCCGGATGCCGGCCAGCTCGAGCTGCTGCACGTCGGCGAGCTGCTCGTCGGTGGCCAGGTGCATGTCGTTGTTGCCGCGAGCGGCGATGACCGGCGCCGTCCGCTCCAGCCACTCGATCACCCGCAGCGAGACGAGGTCGCCAGCGTGGAGGATGAGGTCGACGCCGGCGAAGGCGTCCTCGACCGCCGCGCACACCTCGTCATGGAACGGCGGCATGTGGGTGTCGGCGATCACACCGATGCGCATCCCGTCGGCCACGCCGCTTGGTAGCACGCAGCGAGCACCGGCCACAAGCGGCACCGCCAGGTGGCGCCCGGCACTACGTTCGGGCGCGGATGCGGACCCGATTCACGGACCTCCTCGGCATCTCGGTGCCGGTGATGCAGGGTGGCATGTCGAGCGTCGCGCGGGCCCCACTCGTCGCCGCAGTCAGCGAGGCAGGCGCGCTCGGCACGCTCGGCGCCGCCGTCTTCGCCGGCGACGAGGCGGGCCTGCGGGCCGAGATCGACGCGGTGCGGGCGGCGACGGCACGCCCGTTCGCGGTGAACGTGCCGCTGTTCCTCGGCGACCTCGCGTGGTGGCTCATCGAGCAGCTCGCCGCCGCCGGCGTGACGGTGGTCGAGACCGCCGGCCGCAGCCCGGCGCCGTTCGTGGGCGCCCTCCACGACGCCGGGATGCTCGTGGTGCACAAGGCGACCCGCGTGCGCGACGTCCTCTCCGCCCAGCGCGCCGGCGCCGACGCCGTGTGCCTGCTCGGCGGCGAGGCCGCCGGCCACCCCGGGCCCGAGCAGGTGTCCTCGCTCGTGTCCGGACGGCTCGCCGCCGACGCGCTCGACGTGCCGTGGCTCCTCGGCGGCGGCATCGCCGACGGGGCGGGGCTCGCCGCCGCGCTCGCCCTCGGTGCCGACGGCGTGCTCGTCGGGACCCGCTTCGCCGCCACCCGGGAGGCAAGCGTCCACCCGGCGGTGCACGACCGCCTCATCGCAGCCAGCGCCGCCGACACCGTCGTGGTCCTGGGCTCGGTCGGCGACCACGCCCGCGTGCTCGCCACCGACCGCGCCCGCGAGCTGGCGGCCGCAGAGGCGGCCGGCGCTGCGGCGGCCGAGCTCCACGAGCGCTACGGCGACCACCTCTTCCGCACCGTGGTAACCGAGGGCGACCTCGGCGCCGGGGTGCTGGCGTGTGGCCAGTCCGTCGGCCTCGTGGGCGACGTGCCCACCGCGGCCGAGCTGGTGGGGCGCATGGTCGCCGACGCCCGCGCTGCCGCCACCCGGCTCGCCGCTGCGGCCGCCGGCGCCTGACCCGGCTCGACGGGCCGACAGCCCCTCAGCGGGCGGCCGGCTCGCCGGCGAGGTCGCGGAAGTAGCAGGACTCTGCGGTGCAAACCGGCGTCGTAGCCCGGGGATGAACGAACAGGACCACCGGGCCACCGGCGACCAGCTCGCCGACCGTCACCCGGTTCCCGTGCTGATCGGTCGCCGTGAACTCCGGGACCTCGTCGCCGTCGTGCATGGCTCCTCATCATGCCCCGGGCCCCTCTGAGGGCGCGTCAGCGGCGCAGGACGGCGAGCGCGCCGTCGCCGAAATCGCCCCAGCCGGTCACGACCGCCACCCGGGCGCCGTCGACCTGGCGCGGGCCGGCCTGGCCGCGGAGCTGGCGCACCGCTTCCACCACGTGGTTCATGCCGGCGACGTGGGCCTCCGACATGAGCCCGCCGTGGGTGTTGACCGGCAGCTTGCCCCCGCCCAGGCCGATGCCGGACTCGAGCACGAACTTCCCGCCGTCGCCGCGGGCGCAGAACCCGGCCTCTTCGAGCTGCTGGATCACCTCGAAGGTGAAGCAGTCGTAGATCTCGGCGACGTCGACGTCCTCCGGCCCGATGCCCGCCATCTCGTAGGCCTTCGGCGCGGCGTGGGTGAGCCCGACGGTGAACAGGTCGGGCCGGTTGAGGATGTCGTCGGCCGGATACGGATGGCCCTCGGCGACGCCGGCGAGGTACACCGGCGGCGGGCCGCCCCCCCGCGCCGCGGCCTCGGCCCGCTCGGCCGAGGTGACGACCACGGCGGCGGCGCCGTCGGTCTCCAGGCAGCAGTCGAGGAGCCGGTAGGGCGACGCGATGATCGGCGAGCCGAAGTAGTCGTCGAGCGTCATCGGGCGCCCGCGCATCACCGCGTTGGGGTTGTGCTGGGCATGGGCCCGGAACGCCACCGAGATCGTGCCGAGCGCCTCGGGCGGGGTGCCGTAGGTCTCCATGTGGCGACGACACAGCAGCGCGTACCACTGAGGCGGGGCGTTGGCGCCGAAGGGCGTGTAGTGGTCGACGAGCGTGCCGCCGATGG
>JAUXRW010000108.1 GCA_030681555.1 Acidimicrobiales bacterium | reverse complement strand
GCCACCGAGAGGACCTCGCCCGAGGCCTTGGGGCCCACGAGCCACACGGCCGGGTACTTCATCGTGACCTGGCTGCCGATGTTGCCATCGATCCATTCCATGTGGCCCTCGGCCTCGACCCGGGCCCGCTTCGTGACCAGGTTGAAGACGTTGTTCGACCAGTTCTGGATGGTGGTGTAAGTGACCCGGGCGGAGGGCTTCACCACGATCTCGACCACGGCGGAATGGAGCGAGTCGGTGGTGTACACGGGGGCCGAGCAGCCCTCGATGTAGTGCACCTTGGAGCCCTCGTCGGCGATGATCAGCGTGCGCTCGAACTGGCCCATGTTCTCAGCGTTGATGCGGAAGTAGGCCTGGAGCGGCATCTCGACCTCCACGCCCGGCGGAACGTAGATGAAGCTGCCCCCCGACCACACGGAGGAGTTGAGGGCGGAGAACTTGTTGTCGTTCGCCGGGATGATCTTGGCCCAGTACTGCTTGACCAGCTCGGGGTACTCCCGCAGCGCGGTGTCCATGTCGCAGAAGATCACGCCCTGACGCTCGAGATCCTCCCGGTTGCGGTGGAACACGACCTCGGACTCGTACTGGGCGGTGACGCCGGCGAGGTACTTCCGCTCGGCCTCCGGGATCCCCAGCTTCTCGTACGTCTGCTTGATGGCGTCGGGCAGCTCGTCCCAGCTGTCGACCTGCCCGGAGGTCGGCTTGATGTAATAGAAGATGTCGTCGAGGTAGATCTCCGACATGTCGCCACCCCAGCGCGGCATCGGCCGGCGCTCGAAGGCGCGGTACGACTTGAGGCGAAAGTCGAGCATCCAATCGGGCTCGCCCTTCATCCACGACATCTCGCGGATGATGTCCTGGTTCAGGCCCTTTTTGGGCTTGAAGACGTAGTCCTCCGCATCGCTCCAGCCGAGCGAGTACTTGGAGAGGTCCAGGTCGGTGACAGCCATCTGGCGGAGCCCTTTCGGGGGGAGCGTCGTCGGGGAGTTTCTCCTACGCCGATGGTAACAATTACGCGGGCCGGATCCCACACCCCCCGCGGACGGCGGCCGCCGGCGAACGATACGGGCGTAGCGACCGCGGCGCGCGGCTCCGGGATTACGTCCTCCACAGCGGTGCATTTGGGGGTTGGGGGCACCCGTTGCCCTTACGGGGCGCTGCTGCCCCGAGCCGGGTCCCTGCGACTGCGAACGACCAGGGCGCAGTGGCCGGCGGGCGGCTCGAGCTGGCGTCGTCCGTGCCGGTCCACCTCGCGTTTTGGGGGGCACCCGTCGCCCTCAGAGGGCCTCGGATGCCCCGAACCTCATCCTGATCGCTGCTCCGTGTCCAGCGTCAGAGCGACAGGACGGCGGGCGCCAAGGTCCGCCACTCCGCCATCGGGAGCACGGTGGCGTCGCTGCTGAGCACCTGGAGGCAGACGTGGTCGGCGCCCGCCGCCAGATGGGCCTGGATCCGCTCCACGATCGCGGCCTCGTCACCCCAGGCGACGATGGCGTCGACGAGGCGGTCGCTCCCCCCGTCGCCCAGGTCGTCGTCGGTCCACCCCAGCCGGCGGAGGTTGTTCGTGTAGTTGGGCAGGGTCAGGTACGTGCCCATGTGCTGGCGCGCCGCGGCCCGGGCCTCGTCGGGATCGGTGGACAGCACCACGGCCTGCTCGGGGCAGAGCATCGGTCCGTCGCCCAGAACCTCCCGGGCGACCGCGGTGTGCTCCACGGGCACAAAGTACGGGTGCGCCCCGAGGGCCCGCTCCGCCGCCAGCTGCAGCATCTTCGGGCCGAGGGCGGCGAGGACGCGGCGGGGCTCGTCGGGCGGCCGGGGGGCGACGTAGATCGCCCGGTCCATCTCGTCGAGGTAGCTCCGCATCTTGCCGAGCGGCTTCTCGTAGTGGTGGCCCCGCACATGGTCGACCATGGGCTGGTGGCTCACCCCGACGCCAAGGAGGAAGCGCCCCGGGAAGGCCTCGCTGAGCGTGAGGTGGCCGGCGGCCATGGTCATGGCGTCCCGCGCCCACACGCTGGCGATGCCGGTGGCGACCACCATCCGCTCCGTGGACGACAGCACGAGCGCGCTGTTGACGAACGGCTCACGGCCCACGGCCTCTGGGAGCCACAACGTCGAGTATCCGAGCTCGTCCAGCTCGGTCGCTGCCTCACGAGCGGCCGAGGCCGGCTGGAGGTCGAGCTGGAAGGTCCACAGGCCGACGCGTCCGAGCTGCATCCGGCGACCCTATCGACCCGGCTGGCTCAGTCGAGTCGGCGGAGCTGCTCCCGATACGTGCGGGCCCGCTCCCGGTAGATCTCCATGCCCATCCGGATGTGCAGCTTAGGGTCGACGGCGTCTGGCTTGATCTTGGCGGGCACACCGAGGGCCATGGCCCGGCTCGGCACGACCATCGATCCCGAGACGAGGGCACCGGCGCCCACCAGCGCCTCGTCCTCCACCACGGCTCCGTTCAGGACGATCGCGCCGGAGCCGATGAGCACCCCGTCGCCGATGGTGCAGCCCTCCAGGTGCACGAGGTGGCCGATCACGCACTCCGAGCCGATGCGGGTCGGGTGGATGGGTGTGGTGTGCACGACCGTGCCGTCCTGCACCGACGTGCGGGGGCCGACGACGATGCCGCCCAGATCGCCCCGCAGCACCGCACCCGGCCAGACCGACGACTCCGGCCCGATCTCCACCTCACCGATCACGACGGCGTCAGGGTGCACGTAGGCCGATGGGTCGATGCGGGGCTCCACCGCGCCGAGGGCGTAGATCGCCATAATCGGCTAGATCGCGAAGCGGCCGTAGCCGCCTCGGAAGAAGAGGAGCGGCGGGCCGTCGTGGGTGACGTCGAGCTCCTTCACCAGGCCCATGACGCAGTAGTGGTCGCCGGCATCGACGGCGGAGTGGATCTCGCAGTCGATCCACGCGATGACCCCGTCGAGCAGCGGCGAGCCGGTGGCCGCCGCGGCCTCCCACCCGAGGCCGGCGAACTTGTCGTCACCCTTCATGGCGAAGCGGCGGCAGACGTCCTCCTGGTCCTCGCCGAGGATGTTCACGCAGAACGCCCCGGCCGCCTCGATCTTCGGCCAGGACGACGAGGACCGGTCGGGGAAGAAGGCCACGAGTGGCGGGTCGAGGGAGACGGAGCTGAACGAGCCGACGGCCAGCCCGACGGGCTCGCCACGAGGGGCGGCCGTGATCACGGTGACGCCGGTCGGGAAGTGGCCGAGCACCTGCCGGTACTTGGCCGAGTCGAAGGGGGCGTGCTCGCTCATGGACTGGCAACGTACCCCGGCGACCATGAGGGCCGCGCGGCCGCCCGCTACGGGAAGGCGATGACGAGGCCCTCGGACGCGCCGACCACCTCGGCGAGGCCCGAGCCCTCGGCCAGGCGGCGGGCGTGGGCGACGATGTCGTCCACGGTGTCGTCGTCGTGGGTGGGGTCGTGGTGGAACAGGGCCAGCCGCCCCACCCCCGCCTCCTTGGCCACGTGGACCGCGTAGTCGACGGTGCAGTGCCCCCACGTGGACCTGGCCGGGAACTCGGCCTCGGTGTACTTCGCGTCATGGATGAGGAGGTCGACGCCATCACACAGCTCGAGCACCGTGTCGGACACCGTGGTCGAGCCTTCGAGTGGCATCTGGTGGTCCGAGAGGTAGGCCACGCTGGCGCCACCCATCTCCACCCGGTAGCCGTTGGTGAGGCCGACGTGGGGCACGGGGCGGACCTTGACCTTCGCGCCGTCGAGCTCGAGGTCGACCTCCCACACGTCGTGGAAGCGGATGTCGCCGAGCAGGTCCGCTGTCTTCACCGGGAAGAACGGCGGTCGCATCAGCTCGTTGAAGGCCTGCTCCAGCGTGCCCTCGTCCGGTTGCGGCGGACCGTAGACGTCGAAGCGGGCGCCGGGCCGGAGCACGGGCGTGAAGAACGGCAGGCCCTGGACGTGGTCCCAGTGGATGTGGGTGACGAGCGCCGAGCCGACGAAGGGCTCGCCGGGATCGAGCGTCTCCCCCCAGAACCGCAGGCCGGTGCCGAGGTCGAGGACGATGGGCTCGTGTCCTGGCGCTTCCAACGCCACGCATGACGTGTTGCCGCCGTAGCGACGGTTCTGGTCGCACGGGCTCGGGGTCGAACCCCGAACGCCGAAGAAGCTGACGTTGAGCAGTGGATCCCCCGTTCCCCCTCGTTGGCTCGCACGCTACCGGGACCCAGGTTCCGAGTCAGCTCGTGTGACGTGTGTCGCAGGTACGCCGGCTAGCAGGACGTTCGCGGCCGCGAGCGGGACGGTCCAGCGCATGACGATCAGCGAAGGCCGGATCACCGCCAACGGACTCGAGTTCGCCTACCTCGAGGCGGGTTCCGGGCTCCTGGCGCTGTGCCTGCACGGCTTCCCGGACTCCGCCTGGACCTGGCGGCTGCTCCGGAGCTGGCCGACGCCGGGTACCGGGCCGTGGCGCCGTTCCTCCGGGGCTACGCGCCCTCCGAGGTGCCCGCCGACGGCCGCTACCAGACGGCCGCCCTCGCTCTCGATGCCTGCGCCATGCACCAGGAGCTCGGTGGCGACGGCGACGCGGTGATCATCGGCCACGACTGGGGCGCGATGGCGAGCTACATCGCCGCAAACCACGAGCCGGAGCGCTGGCGGCGCGTCGTCACGATGGCGGTGCCGCCGGCCGGCGCCGTGGCGGGCGGGTTCCTGCCTACAGGCAGCTGCAGCGGTCCTGGTACATGTTCTTCTTCCAGCACGGGCTGTCCGACCTCGCCGTCGCCATGGACGACCTCGCCTTCATCGACCACCTCTGGGCGGACTGGTCGCCCGGCTACGACGCATCGGCCGACCTCCCGCACGTGAAGGACGCGCTGCGCGATCCGGCGAACCTCGCAGCTGCGCTCGGGTACTACCGCGCCACGCTCGGTGGTGTCGGCGTCGACCCGGGCCTCGACGCGGTGCAGAACAAGGCGGTGGCGCCCCTGCAGCAGCCGACCCTGTACCTGCACGGGCGCACGGACGGCTGCATGGGCATCGAGGTTGCCGAGCAGGCCGCCGACCACCTGCCGTCGGAAGGCTCCCACATGGAGATCGTCGACGACGCCGGCCACTTCCTCCACCTCGAGCGGCCCGATGTCGTCAACCCCCTGGTCCTCGACTTCCTCTCCACCTGACCCAGAGCGGCGGGCCGCCGGCCAACCCGTGCTGGCCTGGTGCAACCCCGCGTTCTTGCGCTCTGAGGCGCCGCCTCGCAGCCGCTGACAGCGCAAGAACGCGAGGTTCAGGGCTGGCTGGAGGGCGGGGTCTGGGGGGCTGGCGTCGACGTCCGAAGGTGATGCAGGGTTCAGGGGCTGCGGTCGACGGCAGGGAGGTGGTAGCGGTCGGCGGTGCGGTGGACGAGCCCCTCGGCGACCAGGGTGGCGGCCACCCGCTCGGCCCGGACCGGGTCGTCGGGCCAGCCCATCGCGGCGCCGAGCGCCTCCGCCGCCACGTCGCCGCCGCGCAGCGCGTCCACGAGGCGGCCGCGGCCCTGCCGGTCGCTGCCCACGAACCGGGACTGGCCGCCGGACACCCCGGCCGACCCATCAGCAGGGTCGGGTGGGGGGTTCCCGGCCTGGCGCCATCGGCAGCGCGCCGCGACGGGGCACCGCGCACAGTCGGGTGCTCGCCGGGTGCACACGCCGGCCCCGAGATCGAGCATCGCCTGGTTCCAGGCCCACGAATCGCCGGCGGGCACCGCCGTGTCCGCCGCCGCCTGGACCTCGCGGGCCGACAGCCGCCGACCCTCCCACCGCGCCAGCACCCGCGCCGAGTTCGTGTCCACCACGCCGTGGTCCAGCTCGAACGCGAACACGGCGAGGGCCCGGGCCGTGTACGGGCCGATCCCTGGGAGGGGGAGGAGCGCGTCGACGTCGGCCGGGAACCGACCGCCGTGCTCGTGGACGACCGTGCTGGCGCAGCGGTGGAGGGCCAACGCCCGTCGGTTGTAGCCGAGGCCCGACCACAGGCGGAGCACGTCGGCCACGGGCGCTGCGGCGCACGCCTCGACGGTCGGGAAGCGCTCCAGGAACGGCGCCCAGCGCTCGATCACGCGCGCCACCGGCGTCTGCTGGGCCATCACCTCGCAAACCAGCACCGCCCACGGGTCGCGGGTGGCGCGCCACGGGAGCTCCCGGCGCAGCTCGGCCCACCACTGCTGCAGCGGCTCGGACCCGTGCCGAGTCAGCGCAGCCGAGCCCACTGGATGCGACACCGGTACGGCATCGGGAACGGCTCGGGCAGGCGACTGACGAGGGAGACCACCTCGGCCGCCAGCCGCTCCCGCGGCGCGCCCGGCATCGCGGCGATGTAGCTGATCGACCGCACGCGATCGGCCAGCAGGTCCCGGGTGAGGGACTGGTCCCAGTCGATCGCGGTCTCCTCGAGCGGGGTGAAACGCCCGGACTCGGCGACGACGTCGGCCCAGTCGACGTGCTGGTACCGGGACACGGTGCGCTCGTGCCAGCGGATCAGCCGGCTCATCTCGGCGACCCAGGGCGTGGCCTCGTCGCGCTCGTTCCAGAGGAGGACCACGCGACCGCCCGGCTGCAGCACCCGGGCGATCTCCGTCAGCGCCGTCGCTGCGTCGAACCAGTGGAACGCCTGCGCGACCGT
Source organism: Acidimicrobiales bacterium (assembly GCA_030681555.1). Lineage (GTDB taxonomy): Bacteria > Actinomycetota > Acidimicrobiia > Acidimicrobiales > VFJN01 > VFJN01. Next base: position 21,803 of record JAUXRW010000108.1, on the reverse strand, counting down.
GACGACCTCCACCGATGCGTCGGGCAGCGGGATGGCCTCCGCCGTGCCCTCGACCACCTCGATCGCCGGGAGGACCGCCTGTAGCTGCGCTCGCATGCCCGGCACCGGCTCCACCGCCATCACGGAGGCCTGGAGCTCGACGAGTCGCCGGGTCAGCTTGCCGGTGCCCGCCGCCAGGTCGCAGACGACGGCGCCTGGCCCGATGCCCACCGGCCCCGCCAGGATCGCCACCGCCTCGTCCGGGTAGCCCGGCCGGGCCAGCTCGTACGCGGCGGCGCCGGCCTCGAACCCGCGGGCCGCCACCTCATCGATCTCCACCGACCACCTCCTGCCCGCAGACGGTCGGCAAGGGGATCACCCGCCGTCGGGGAACACGGCGTCGTCGTAGGGGAACTGCCGTCGCGGGGCATGCTCCCGCTTCCACACCATCAGCTTGCGCTTGAAGGAGCAGACCTCTTCGCCGCGCTGGTTGATGCCCTTCGTCTCGACCGTGACGATGCCGCGGTCGCCCTTCGAGGTCTCCTTCACGTCGAGCACCTTCGTGACGGCGTAGATCGTGTCGCCGTGGAACGTCGGCTTGGCGTGCAGCAGCGACTCGATCTCGAGGTTGGCGATGGCCGCCCCGCTCACGTCCGGCACGCTCATGCCGAGGACCAGGGAGTAGACGAGGTTGCCGACGACGACGTTCTTCTTCTGCACGGTCTCGTTCTCGGCGAACCACTCGTTCGTGTGCAGCGGATGGTGGTTCATGGTGATCATGCAGAACAGGTGGTCGTCGTACTCGGTGATCGTCTTGCCCGGCCAGTGCTTGTACACGTCGCCGGGGACGAAGTCCTCGAGGTGGCGCCCGAACGGTCGGTCGTGCGTGGTCATCGAGACCGAGAGTACGGGAGCACCTGTGCCCGGACCCAACCGTGGACCGAGGAACGCGCCCCTACGATCCGCCGAGGCCGGGAGTCCTCGGGCGGTCCGACCACGAGAACCCGCACCCCTCAGTCCGTCGCAGAAGTCACATGGACCTGTCGCCGAACCGTCAGGCAACCGCAACATGCCTGGCAGATGCTCAGGGCATGCGGAGAGCACGGAGCAGCCTGGAGGATCAGGTCGGCGGCCTCGTCGACGACGCCCACCGTCGGACGCACGGGCGCGCGGCGCTTGCGGCCGCGCCCGAGGCCGTGGAGCCCCGGCGCTACCCGTCGGCCCCGGAGGGCACCGTGGCGATCCGGGCGGACCGCGCCGACGGTCGCGCCACCGGTCGTCGCGTCGCCTGACCGCACCCCTCCCCGGCCGCTGACCGCCGCGCCCGGAGCACGCCCAGCGGATTGAACCCGCCGCGAGGGCCGTCGGTATCCTCGCCGCCATGGCCACCCCCGATCTCACCGCCGCTGCCGACGTCGTGGAGCTGGCCCGAGGTGTCGTCCAGTCGGGCGCCAAGACGCTCGCAACCGGTGGGGGCCCCGACGCCGACCAGGTGCTCGGCTACGACCTCGCCCACACCGCCGCGGCGGTGGAGACGGCCCGGTCCATGCTCGACTACGGGTCGTCCGGCGACATCGAGGCCGCTATCACGTGCGCCTTCGTCGCCGACGCCGTCGGCGACCTCGCCACGAGGCTGTTCGGTCGAGAGGGCGTGTGGGGCATCGAGCCCGGTGCGCTCGACGCGGCGCGCGCCTTCTGCGCCACGTTTCGCGATCCCGACTTCCTCGCCTCGCTCGCCGGCCAGGACGGGCCACGCCACCTCGACGACGACTTCGAGCTCGTGCAGGACACCTTCCGCCGCTTCGCCGATGCGGAGCTGGCCCCGATCGCCGAGCACATCCATCGGGAAAACGGCGACATCCCCGAGAAGATCATCGGCGGTCTGGCCGAGATGGGCGCCTTCGGGCTCTCCATCCCCGCGGAGTACGGCGGCTACGGCAGCGGCGGCGAGTCTGAGTACATCGGCATGGTGGTCGCCACCGAGGAGCTCTCCCGCGGCTCGCTGGGCGCCGGCGGCTCACTCATCACGCGGCCGGAGATCCTCACCCGAGCACTGCTGAAGGGCGGCACCGAGGAGCAGAAGCAGACGTGGCTACCGCTCCTCGCCACCGCCGAGGTGATGAACGCCGTGGCTGTCACCGAGCCCGACTACGGCTCCGACGTCGCCGGCATCAAGGTCATGGCCACGCAGGTCGACGGCGGGTGGCTGGTCAACGGCGTCAAGACGTGGTGCACGTTCGGCGCTCGGGCCGATGTCCTCATGCTGCTCGCCCGCACCGACACCGATCGGAGCAAGGCGCACCGCGGCCTCTCGATGTTCATCGTCCCGAAGGCGCGCGGCGAGGGCCACGGCTTCGTGTTCGACCAAGAGGCAGGCGCCGACGGCGGGGCGCCCGGCGGCGGTCGCATGGAGGGCCGCCCGATCGACACGATCGGCTACCGAGGCATGCACTCCTACGAGATCGCCTTCGACGACTGGTTCGTCGCCGACGCCAACCTGGTGGGTCGCGAGGACGGGCTCGGCAAGGGCTTCTACCTCCAGATGGCCGGGTTCGAGAACGGGCGGCTCCAGACGGCGGCACGCGCCGTCGGCGTCATGCAGGCGGCCTACGAGAAGGCCAAGCAGTACGCCGAGGACCGCGTGGTGTTCGGCAAGCCCATCGCCGACCTGCAGCTCACGAAGGTGAAGCTGGCCCGCATGGCCATCACCATCCAGGCCTCCCGCCAGGCCTCCTACGAGGTCGCCCGACTGATGGCCAAGGGCGAGGGCGCGCTCGAGGCCGCGATGGTGAAGGCCTACGTCTGCAAGGCGGCCGAGTGGGTCACCCGCGAGGCCATGCAGATCCACGGGGGCATGGGCTACGCCGAGGAGTACGACGTCAGCCGCTACTTCGTCGATGCCCGGGTGCTCTCCATCTTCGAGGGTGCGGACGAGACGCTCTGCTTGAAGGTCATCGCGCGCCGTCTGGTCGAGGGCGCCACGGCCTCCTAGCTCGGCCCCGGTTCCCACCCCACATCTGCACGTCGGCCGGTTGGGGAGGGGCTGCGTCGCGTCCCTAGGGTGGGCGGATGCGATCTGCGAAGGACTTCTTCCGCCCCCTGGCCGTCGGAGCCCCCGAGCCGCTCCGCGAGATCCCGTTCCGGCCGTCACGGGTCATCCACTTCTTCCCGCCGTCGAACCCCAAGATGGTGGCGAAGGTGCCCGACATCGCGCCGACCGTCGACGTCCTCCTGGCCAACCTCGAGGACGCCGTCCCGGCCAGCGACAAGGAGGCCGCCCGCGCCGGCCTCGTCGAGGTCGGCAAGAGCTGGACGTCCACCGACACGCAGCTCTGGGCCCGGGTGAACTCCCTCGACTCGCCGTGGGGACTCGACGACCTCGTCGCGGCCGTGACGGAGGTCGGCAAGGCCCTCGACGTGATCATGATCCCGAAGGTGGAGGGTGCCGAGGACATCCACTACGTCGATCGGCTCCTCGCCCAGCTCGAGGCGAAGGCCGGGCTCGACCGGCCGATCCTCGTCCACGCCATCCTCGAGACGGCGCGAGGCGTGGCCAACGTGGAGGAGATCTGCGGCGCGTCGCCCCGCATGCAGGGGCTCTCGCTCGGCCCCGCCGACCTGGCCGCCAACCGCCGGATGAAGACCACCCGCGTCGGCGGTGGCCACCCGGGCTACCTGGTGCGCCAGGACCCGGTGGACAGCGACATCGAAGGCCAGCGCACGACGTACCAGCAGGACCTCTGGCACTACACGGTGGCCCGCATGGTCGACGCCTGCGCCGCCAACGGGATCTACCCGTACTACGGCCCGTTCGGAGACATCAAGGACGTGGTCGCCTGCGAGGACCAGTTCCGCAACGCCTTTCTCCTCGGGTGCGTCGGCGCATGGAGCCTCCACCCCTCGCAGATCGACATCGCCAAGCGGGTCTTCTCCCCCGATCCGGCCGACGTGCGCCACGCCCGTGAGGTGGTCGCTGCGATGGGTGACGGGACGGGGGCCGTGATGCTCAACGGAAAGATGGAGGACGACGCCTCCGTGAAGCAGTGCAAGGTCATGCTCGAGCTGGCCGACCAGCTGGCCGCCAAGGACCCTGAGCTGGCCGAGGTGTACGCCGCCATCGACGGGGAGGGCTGACGATGACCGACGACGTGCTGCTCCGTCCGCGCCGCTCCGTGCTCTACATGCCCGGCGCCAACGAGCGGGCCCTCGAGAAGGCGAAGGACATCCCGGCCGACGCGCTGATCCTCGACCTCGAGGACGCCGTCGCCCCCGACGCCAAGCCCGAAGCCCGCGAACGGGTGTGCCTGGCGGTCAGCGGGGGCGGCTACGGCCGCCGAGAGCTGGCCGTGCGGGCCAACGGCATCGGCACCCCGTGGCACGACGACGACCTGGTGGCCATCGCCGCCGCCGGGCCGGACGCCATCGTCGTGCCGAAGGTCAACACCGCGGCCGAGGTGCACGCACTCGAGGCCGCGCTGGAAGCAGCCGGCGCCCCGGACCGCACGCGCCTCTGGGCCATGCTCGAGACGCCGGTCGCCATGCTGCACGCCGAGGAGATCGCGGCGGCGTCCGAGCGGCTGACCGTGCTCGTCATGGGCACCAACGACCTCGCCAAGGAGCTGCACGCCGCGCGCGTGCCGAGCCGCAAGCCGCTCTTCCCGGGCCTCGGCCTGTGCCTGCTCGCCGCCCGCGCCACCGGCAAGGTCATCCTCGACGGCGTCTACAACGACATCAAGGACGAGGCCGGGTTCGCGGCCGAGTGCCTGCAGGGCCGTGAGATGGGCTTCGACGGCAAGACGCTCATCCACCCGAGCCAGGTGGGGCCGTGCAACGAGGCGTTCGCCCCCACCGACGACGACATCGACCTCGCTCGGCGCATCATCGCCGCCTTCCAGGAGGCCGAGGCCGAGGGCCGCGGCGTCGTCACGGTGGACGGCCGGATGATCGAGAACCTCCACGTCGACGAGGCCCGTCGCGTGCTCGCCATCACCGACGCCATCGCCGACCTCTCCGCCGGCTGACGTCAACGCCACCGGCGGCTCGGTGCTACGGCTCGCGGCCGCTAGCCGAGGTGGGTGCGGAGGAAGGCGAGCGTCTGGCCCCAGGCCGCCGCCGACGTGATGGGATCGTGCACCTCGGGGCGGGTGTCGTTGAAGAACGCGTGGTCGACGCCCGGGTGGACGACCAGGTTCGCGTCCTTGCCGAGGCCGTCGAGGGTCGCCTGCAGCTCGGCCACCTTCTCCGGGCTGAAGAAGCCGTCGAGCTCCGCGAAGTGCCCGAGCACCGGGGCACCGAGGGCGGACCAGTCGGGCTGCGCATGCTCCCACGGGATGATGCCGTACCAGGGGACGCAGGCCTTCACCTTGTCGGGTCGCTTGCAGGCGAGCACGAGGGCGAGCCCGCCGCCCATGCAGAAGCCGGTCACCCCGACGCGGTCGGAGCCGGCGCGCCGAGCCACCTCGTCGACCGCGCCCGCCATGTCGGTGGCCGCCTGGTCGAGGTTCATGGCCATCATGAGCTTGCCGGCCTCGTCGGGCTCCGTGGTGCTCTCGCCGCGGTAGAGGTCGGGTGCCAGGGCGACGAACCCCTCGGCCGCGAACCGGTCGCAGACGTCCTCGATGTGCGGCACAAGGCCCCACCACTCCTGGATGACCACGAGCGGGATGCCACTGCCGCCGTCCGGGGTGGCCAGGTAGCCGGTGGCCGTGGAGCCGTTGCTGGGGAACTCGATCATCTCTCCCATGCCCCGGACCCTACCCACGGGAGGGTGCGGAGTCAGCCGGTGTAGGTGCCGGGGGCGTTGCCGCGGTCGAACAGCTCGGGGGCGACCGGGCAGTCTGTGCGCCCGATGGCAGCGACCGCCGACTCGAGGCCGGACGGTCCGCAGACTCGGTCGACGAGCGTCAGGGGCACGATCTCCTCGTCCAGGTCCCACGGGTCGGCCGCGCGAGTGGCGTGACGCACAGCCATCGCATCCCACATGCGGGGCGGCAGCCACCGACCGACGCCCGCGGCGAGCCACACCGGCACCTCCGCGTGACGGGCCACGGTGGCGGCGGCCAACGAGCCGCTGACAGCGACGAACCCCGCCGGCCCTGCGGCCACGGCCTCGAGCAGGACGACGTCGGACGACGCCACGGCTGCGCCGAGGCCGGACGTCGGCACGTCGACGGCGTCGATGCCGGCGTGCATGAGGCGGCGCACCAGACCGCTTCCCTCCCCCAGCGAGTCGACGGCCAGCACCTCGACGTCGCCTCGGCGAGGCAGCGCGTCGCCGACCTGCTCGGGCCAGCCGATCACGCACGCCGTCGCGTCGGGCGGCAGCGCGTGGGACAGCTCGGTGGCCGTGGTGTCGGCGTCGATGTCGTCCACCGCCGCCCAGGCCTCCGTGCGGCTCTCGGGGGCCGTCAGCATCCGGGCGCACAGCCACCACAGCGGTGCCGACGTCGGGTGCCTGTCGACGATGCGGCGGCTCGCCGCCACCAGCCCCGGTGGGTCGGCGTTGAAGGCGGCGAGGGCCTGCGCCGTCTCGCGCACGAGCAGCGACTGGTCCGCCCCCGATGCCCGGGCGACGTACCGGAGCCGCTCGATCGGGTGCACGGTGTCGAACCTACCGCCGGAGCGCCCCGTCGGAGCCCGCAGTCGGCCTCGATCAGCCCCCTGGAGAGGTCCGTGCGGGATCTGCTCCGCGCCAACACAGCGCGCTACCGTCTGCCGCCGTGGCCACCGATCCCCCCGCCGATCTGCAGCTCGCGCCCATCAACGGAGAGGCGCGCAGCATCGAGGAGTGGCTCACCACGTTCCAGCTGGCGGTGGTGGTCCTCGACCCGTTCACCAACGAGAGCGCCTGGCTCCTCGAGACGGCGGGCCGGGTGCTCCGCCACTTCAACGAGGCCGACTGCCGGGTGGCCTTCGTGGTCACGGGCTCAGCCGACGAAGCCCGCCAGTTCCTCGGCCCGTGGGCCGAGCGGGTGCTGACCTTCGCCGACCCGGACCGCGCCTTCGTGCAGGCCCTCGGGCTCAACGAGCTGCCGGCGTTCGTCCAGATCCGCGGTGACCGCAAGGTCGCCGGCGTGGCCGAGGGCTGGGATCCGCACGAGTGGCGGCAGGTGGCCGAGGGCCTGGCGCGGAACATGAGCTGGTCCGTCCCCCTCATCCCCGACGTCACCGACCCGTCGCCCTACGCCGGCTCCGCCGCCCGGAGCTAGTCGGTCACCCGCCTCGGGTGAGGCGCAGGAGGTCGAGGGCCTCGTCGAGCTCCTCCTCCTCGACCAGGCCCTGCTCGAGCACCAGGGTGCGTAGGGGCCGGCCCGTGGCGTTCGACTCCTTCACGAGCGACGCCACCTTGTCGTAGCCGAGCAGTCGGTTGAGCGCCGCCGCTCCCTGCGGGGTGGCCTCGGCGTAGGCCCGGCACCGCTCGACGTCGGCCTCCAGACCCATGAGGCAGCGGTCGGCGAACAGGCGGCTCACCGAGCCGAGCAGGCGAATCGACTCGAGGACGTTGCGGGCCATCACGGGCAGGTAGACGTTGAGCTCGAAGTTCCCCTGGCTGCCCGCCATCGCCACCGCGGCGTCGTTGCCGTACACCTGGATCGCGACCTGGCTGACCGCCTCGGGGATCACCGGGTTGACCTTGCCGGGCATGATCGAGCTCCCCGGCTGCAGGTCGGGCAGGCGCACCTCGGCCAGGCCGGTGCGCGGCCCGGACGCCATCCACCGCACATCGTTGGCGATCTTCAGGAGGGCGCCGGCCAGCGCCCGCAGCTCACCTGACAAGCTGACCAGCCCGTCCCGCGCGCCTTGGGCGGCGAAATGGTCGTGGGCCTCGTGGAGATCGAGGCCGAGGCGGTCGGACAGCCGGGCCAGGACCGTGCGGGCGAACGTCGGCGGCGCGTTGAGCCCGGTGCCCGTCGCGGTGCCACCGAGGGGCACCTCCCCCACGCGGGCCACGGCTGACGCGATCCGCTCGGCCGCCTGGCTCACCTGGGCGGCGTAGCCCCCGAGCTCCTGCCCGAGGGTGACCGGGGTGGCATCCATGAGGTGGGTGCGCCCGGCCTTCACGACCGTGGCGTTGGCCGCTGCCTGCTCGTCGAGGACGCCCGCGAGGTGGTCGAGGGCCGGCAGCAGCTCGCGAGAGGCCGCTGCGGCCGCCGCTATGTGGATGGCTGTGGGGAACACGTCGTTGGACGACTGCGACGCGTTCACCTCGTCGTTCGGGTGCACGGGCCGCCCGAGCCGCTCCGCGGCCAGGTTGGCGATCACCTCGTTCGTGTTCATGTTCGTGGACGTGCCGGACCCCGTCTGGAACGTGTCGATCGGGAAGTGTTCGTCCCAGCGGCCGTCGGCCACCTCCTCGCCGGCCGAGGCGATGGCGGCGCCGACGTCGGCGTCGATCACCCCGAGCTCGGCGTTCACCTCCGCGGCGGCCGCCTTGATGGCCCCCAGCGCGTGGATGAGCTCGGCCTCGACGGGGCGGCCGGAGACGGGGAAGTTGTCGACCGCCCGCTGCGTCTGCGCGCCCCAGCGCGCCGAGGCCGGCACCCGCACCTCGCCCATCGTGTCGTGCTCTACGCGGACGTCGTCTGCGGACATGCCCCCACGGTACGGCGGGGCCTACGGTCTTTCACCGATGACGGACCTCGCCTTCACCGAGCTGCTGCCCCTCGGACCCGACGACACGCCCTACCGCCTGCTCACGTCGGAGGGGGTCGCCTCCGTCGAGGCGGCCGGCCGCACCTTCCTCGAGGTCGACCCGGCCGCGCTGACGCTCCTCACCCGGACGGCCTTCCGCGACATCGCGCACTGGCTCCGCCCCGACCACCTGGCCCAGCTCCGGCGGATCCTCGACGACCCGGACGCCTCCCCCAACGACCGCTTCGTGGCGCTCGACCTGCTGAAGAACGCCAACATCGCCGCCGGCGGCGTGCTCCCCATGTGCCAGGACACGGGCACGGCCATCGTCATGGGCAAGCGGGGCGAGCTCGTCCTCACCGGAGGCGACGACGAGCGGGCCATCAGCGCCGGCATCGCGGAGACCTACGGCACATCGAACCTCCGGTTCTCCCAGATGGCCCCGCTGACCATGTGGGACGAGCAGAACACCGGCACGAACCTCCCCGCCCAGATCGAGCTCTACGCGACGAGCGGCGACGCCTACAAGCTTCTCTTCATGGCCAAGGGCGGCGGCTCGGCCAACAAGAGCTACCTCTTCCAGGAGACGAAGGCGGTGCTCAACCGGTCGAGCATGCTGCGGTTCCTCGACGAGAAGCTGCGCACGCTGGGCACGTCGGCCTGCCCGCCGTACCACCTGGCCATCGTCATCGGCGGCACGTCCGCCGAGTTCGCCCTGAAGGCGGCCAAGTACGCCTCGGCGCACCACCTCGACTCGCTCCCCACCACCGGCTCACCCCTGGGGCACGGCTTCCGCGACCTCGAGCTGGAGGCCGACGTGCTGGCCCTCACCCAGGGCTTCGGCATCGGCGCCCAGTTCGGGGGCAAGTACTTCTGCCACGACGTGCGGGTCGTGCGGCTCCCTCGCCACGGCGCGTCCTGCCCCGTCGCCATCGCCGTGTCGTGCTCCGCCGACCGGCAGGCGCTCGGCAAGATCACCCGGGACGGCGTCTTCCTCGAGCAGCTCGAGGAGGACCCGGCCCGCTACCTGCCGGAGGTCACCGCCGACGCCGTCGGCGCCGACATGGTGCGCATCGACCTGCGCCGCCCGATGGCGGAGATCCGCGCCGAGCTGTCCCGCTACCCGGTGAAGACGCGCCTTTCGCTCACCGGCCCGATGGTCGTCGCCCGCGACATCGCCCACGCCAAGATCAAGGAGCGCCTGGACGCCGGCCAGCCGATGCCGGGTTACCTGCGCGACCACTGCGTCTACTACGCCGGGCCGGCCAAGACGCCGGCCGGGTTCGCGTCGGGCTCCTTCGGACCGACCACCGCCGGTCGCATGGACTCCTACGTCGGGGAGTTCCAGGCCGCCGGCGGTTCGCTCGTGATGCTGGCCAAGGGCAACCGCAGCCGCCAGGTCACCGACGCCTGCGCAGCCAACGGGGGCTTCTACCTCGGCTCGATCGGCGGCCCCGCCGCCCGGCTCGCGCAGGACTGCATCCGCAAGGTCGAAGTGCTCGAGTATCCCGAGCTCGGCATGGAGGCCGTCTGGAAGATCGAGGTCGAGGACTTCCCCGCCTTCATCGTCGTGGACGACAAGGGCCACGACTTCTTCGACGAGGTCAGCACGCCCGTGGCCCTCACCTGACGCGGCGGCCCCGCGCTCAGGCGAGCTCCACGAGCTCGAGGTACGAATCCGACCAGTGGTCGAGCCGGCCCTCCGGCATGAGGAGGACCTTGTTCGGCGCGAGGTCGCGCACGAAAGGCGCGTCGTGGCTGACCAGCACGATGCTGCCGGGCCAGTCCCGCAAGCCCTCGGCCACGGCTTCGCGGGAGCCGGGGTCGAGGTTGTTGGTGGGCTCGTCGAGCAGCAGCAGGTTGTGGCGCCCTGCGACGAGGATGCCCAGGGCCAGCTTGGTCTTCTCCCCGCCGGAGAGCGTGCCGGCGTCCTGGTGGACCTTGTCGCCGGTGAGCCCCATGGACCCCACGATCTGACGCAGCTGCGGATCGGGCGCGGTCGGCACCTGTTCGCGCAGGTGCTCGAGGATCGTGCGACCGGCCTGGATGCCCTCGTGTTCCTGGGCGTAGTAGCCCGCCACCACCTTGTGGCCGAGTCGGATGGCGCCGTCGTCGGCGGCCCGCTCCCCGGCCAGCACGCGGAGGAGGCTCGTCTTGCCTGCGCCGTTCAGCCCCATGATGAGCAGCCGCTCGCCGCGCTCGAGCGCGAAGTCGACGTCCTGGAACACCTCCAGATCGCCGTAGCGCACCGCCAGGCCGTCGACGTCGAGGACCGTCCGGCCCGGGGGCGGGGGCGGCGGGAACCGAACGGCCACGGCGCGATCGGCCCGCCGCGCCTCGACCCCGCCCGCCTCGATGCGGGCGATGCGCTTCTCGATGCTGTGGGCCATCGAGGCCTTCGACGCCTTGGCCCCGAAGCGGTCGACGAGGGTCTGGAGGCGGTCGACCTCCTTGGCCTGGCGCTGGGCGACCTTGGCCAGCCGCACCTCGTCCTTCTCCCGGGACACGAGGTACTGGCTGTAGGTGCCCTTGTACTCCTCCATGGTCCCGATGCTCTCGTCGTCGTGGCGGTCGAGGTGGAGCACGCGGGTGATGGCCTCGTCGAGCAGGTCGAGGTCGTGGCTGATCACGAGCAGTGCTCCCCGGTAGGCGCGCATGAAGCCGAGGAGCCAGTCCTTGGCATCGCTGTCGAGGTGGTTGGTGGGCTCGTCGAGGAGCAGGACGTCGCTGCCGGCGAACAGGATGCGAGCGATCTCGACCCGGCGCCGCTGGCCACCCGACAGCGCGCTGATCGGGAGGTCGAGCCGCTCGCCGTCGAGCCCGAGCCCGGCGGCGATCCGACGGGCTTCGCTCTCCGCCGAGTAGCCGCCGTCCACCCGGAACTGCTCCTCGGCACGGCTGAAGCGATCCACGGCCCGCTCGGAAGGGTCCTCCTCCATCTGCAGGCGTAGCTTCTCGATCCGCACGAGGGCGTCGTCGAACCCCCGGCCCGAGAGGATGTGGCGCACCGCCGTCGTGGCGTCGTCGGCGCCATCGAGCCGGGGGTCCTGGGGCAGGTAGCCCAGACCGCCGGTGCGGGTGACGGTGCCGGCGAACGGCTTGGCCGCCCCGCCCAGCACCTTCAGGAGGCTCGTCTTGCCCGCGCCGTTGCGGCCCACGAGGCCGACCTTGTCCCGGGCGTGGATCGTGAAGGAGGCACCCTCGAGGACGAGGTTGCCTCCAACTTCGATCGCCAGGTCACGGACGAGGAGCACGCTCCATGGTCACAGCCCGGAGCGGCGCGAGCGAACCGGTGCCGTCAACGGGCGGTCCAGCCGTTGTCGACGGAGAGCACCTGGCCGACGACGTAGCTGCTGGCGTCGGTGGCGAGGAAGAGCAGCGGCCCCGTGCAGCTCGTTGGCCTCACCGGTGCGGGCCATGGGGCACGTGCGTTGCACGAGACCGAGGATCGACGCCACCGGGACGGTCGACTCCCACCGCCGTTCGAGCATTTGCCGGCCGGCGAGCTGGCGCAGCAGGAGAAGGGCGTTGAGGTTCACGTCCACGACCTCGCGGAAGACGTCGATGGGTGCGCCGGTGACGACACCACCCGGCCGTCGAGTCGGAAGGGTGTGGTGACGTCGATCGCGGTCATGGGCGAGGACCTAGGGTGCGCGATGGCCCCGGCCGGCGGCGCGAGCCGTGGCAGGCTGCTCCCGTGAAGGTGCGAATCGGCTACGGGCTCGGCACGCGAGCGTCGAGCGACGGCACCCGGTTCGCCGCCCTGGTCGACGGGCTGGAGCGCCACGGCTTCGACTCGCTGTGGCTCTCCGAGCGCGTGACGGGCAACTGCCCCGACCCGATCGTCGGCGTCGCTCTCGCCGCCGGCCGCACCTCACGCCTCAAGTTCGGGTTCTCCGTGCTCGTCGTGCCCGGGCGCAACCCCATGCTCCTCGCGAAGGAGCTGGCCACGCTCGATCGCCTCTCCAACGGCCGGCTGCTACCCGCCTTCGGCCTCGGCGCAGTGGACCCCGGCGAGCACCAAGCGTTCGGCGTCGAGCGGACCGAGCGGGCCCGGCGGTTCGACGAGGTGCTGCCGCTGCTCCGCCGCTTCTGGAGCGGCGAGGTGGTCGACCACGATGGGCTCTTCCACCGCTACGAGGCAGCACGGGTCCGACCGCTGCCCCTGCAGCAGCCGCTCGAGATCTGGCTCGGCGGGATCGCCCCATCCGAGCTCCGTCGGTGCGGCCGGCTCGGCGACGGGTGGCTGCCGTCCTTCTGCACCCCCGACGACGTGCGCGACGGCATCCAGACGATCGAGCGGGTGGCATCGGAGGCCGACCGCAAGATCGACCCCGAGCACTTCGGTGCGCTGCTCCCCTACGCCGAGGGACCACTCCCCGACGAGGTGGCGGAGAACCTCGTCCGGCGCCGCCCCGACGTCGACCCCCGTGAGGTGGTCGCCTCCGGTCTGGGCGGGCTGCGCACGATGATCGAGCGCCACGTCGAGGCGGGCGGCTCGAAGTTCGTGGTCATCCCCCTGGCCGAGCCTCCGGACTGGGACGAGCACCTCGCCGAGGTGGCCGCCGAGCTGCTCCCCCTGCAGGCCTGAGCGTTCGAGCGCCGCCACTACTGTCGGGCCGCTGCGCCAGGGGGCTCGGCCCACGAGGGGGGACCAGATGAAGTTCGGTGTGATGTTCGCGAACGTCGGCCCGATGACGTACCCGGAGGGCGCCGTCGCCATCGCCCAGGCCGCCGAGGACGGCGGGATCGAATCGCTCTGGACCGTCGAGCACGTGCTCGTGCCAGCCGGGTACCAGTCGACCTACCCGTACAGTCCCGCCGGCAAGATGCCCGGCCCCGAGGACTCCGACATCCCCGACCCGCTGATCTGGCTCGCCTTCGTCGCCGCGCACACCTCCACGATCCGGCTCGGCACCGGCATCCTGATCCTCCCGCAGCGCAACCCGGTCATCGTGGCCAAGGAGGTCGCCACGCTCGACCGGCTGTCCGGCGGACGCGTCGAGCTCGGCATCGGCATCGGCTGGCTCGAGGAGGAGTTCGACGCGCTCGGGGTGCCGTTCGCCGACCGCGGCAAGCGCACCGACGACCACGTCGCCGTGCTGCGCGCGCTCTGGGACGAGGGCGCGGCGTCCCACGAGAGCGAGTACACGTCGTTCACCGACGCCTACTCCCGCCCCCGTCCCACGCAGCCGCGGATCCCCATCGTGATCGGCGGGCACTCCAAGGCCGCCGCCCGACGCGCCGGTCGGCTCGGCGACGGCTTCTTCCCCGGTCGTGGCAGCCACGAGGAGCTGGCCCAGCTGATCGCCGTCATGCGGGCCACCGCGACGGAGCACGGGCGCGACCCCGACGCGATCGAGGTCACCTCGGGCGGTAAGGGCGCTCTCGGAGCGGGCGCGCTGGACGAGGTGCGGCGGCTCGCCGACCTCGGCGTGTCCCGCGTGATCATCCCGCCGCTGGCCTTCGACCCCGAGGGACAGCGCGAGGCGTTCGCCCGCTACGGCGACGAGGTCATCAGCCGCTGCTGACCCCGGCCCGTGTAACGGCCGGTCCGAGCGGCGCCAATGCAAGGGCATGCACCGCACGACCTGGCTCCGCGCCTTCGCCGCCCTCGCCCTCGCGGCGGTCCCCCTCTTCGTCCCCACAGCCCCCGCCGACGCAGCCGCCGCCCACGGAACGGGTCTCACGTTGCCGCCTGCAGCGTCGGTGGGCGAAGGCTTCAGCGCTTCAATCTCGATCTCAAACACGAGCACCGCTCCGGAGAGTGAGGCGCCTCACACGATCTCGGAGATCCTATTGGTGCCTGGCTGCGGAGCTCCGGCCCCGGGCCCCGACGGGGATTGCCTGACGCCGGACGCAGGCGTGTTCCTTCCCGACGAAACTGCGACCGGAGCGGCGGGCACGGCGTGCGCCAGCATTTCGTTCGCGCTGTCACCTGTCGCTGGCTCCGCCACAGGCCGCTATCGGCTCACACCGTCGGAGCCGGTACTTCTCGCTAATCCCGGCGCCCCAGGCGATCTCGATCGCTGCGGCATCGAGTTCGGCATGGCGGCTTACCGGATGCCACTGATCGACGCGTCGAATGCCGCCGGGATCCAGACAGTCGGGATCGTGTCCTCACTGGGCACCTCGAACGTTTCACAGACGCCGGGGCCAAGCACGTCGTCATTTAGCGCCGGGGCCATGGCGATCACGGTGACGAAGGCGGTGCCGACGCTGGTCACGCAGGTGGCGGCGGCGGAGGTGCCGCTCGGCGAGCCCGTGGCCGACACGGCGACGCTCGCCGGCGGGGCGGAGCCGACCGGGTCGATCGCGTTCGACCTCTTCGGGCCCGACGACCTCGACTGCAGCCGGGGCTCGGTGTTCACGTCGGTCCGCGAGGCCGACGGACCCGGCACCTACGAGTCGGCGCCGGTGGCCCCCGAGGATCCCGGCCAGTACCGCTTCATCGCGACGTACAGCGGTGACGCCGACAACCTTCCCGTCTCCGGGTCCTGCGGGGACCCGAACGAATCGGTCGCGGTGCTCGCGGCCGAGCCGCCGGGCCTGGCCGTGCTCAAGACCGCCACCCCCTTGAGCCGGCCGGAGCCCGGCGGCACCTTCGCCTTCGATCTCGCCATCAGCAACACCTCGGGCGCCACGCTCACGCTCACCGCCGCGGACGACGACATCTACGGCGACGTGGCCGCCCTGGGCACGTGCACCGATGCGATCGGCACCGTGCTGGCACCGGGCGATGTCTACGACTGCACGTTCCCGGGGGTGCTCTCGGGCAACGCCGGCACCACGCAGACCGACGTGGTGACGGCGAGCGCGGTGGATCAGTCCGGCACGGTCGTCAGCGCTGCGGACGACGCCGTCGTCACCCTCACCGACGTGCCCCCGACCGCCACCATCGACAAGTCGGCGCTTCCCCTGAGCCGGGTGGCACCGGGCGGGTCGTTCACCTTCACTGTCGTCGTCACCAACACGAGCGGCGAGGCGGCCACCGTCACGAGCCTCGTCGACGACGTGTACGGCGACCTCACCCACATCTCGGGCTCGAGCTGCGCCTCCGTCGTGGGTACCACGCTCGATCCAGGCGGCACCGCGACCTGCACCTTCGCCGGCACGTTCACGGGGGCGGTGGGGGCCACCGAGGTCGACGTCGTGACGGTGACCCTCACCGACGACGACGGCAGCACGGGCACGGCCGACGACGACGCCGTCGTCTCCATCGTCGATGCGGCGTCCACCACCACGACCACCGCAACGCCGACCACGACGGCGCCGAAGCCGCCGCCCGCCACCCCTGCGCGCGGCAAGGACGTCCCCGAGATGGCCAGCACGGGCACGGACGCCGGCCGCACGACCAGCGTGGCCGTCCTGCTCCTCGGGGCCGGACTGGTCGCCCTGGGCCTGCGGGTGCAGCTCGGCCGCAGCCGTCGTTAGCCCTTGCCAGGCCAGAGGCCGGGCCCTGTCGGTGCCAGCCATCGACAGGGCCGCCTCGGGCGCACCTGGGAGGATGGCCCGATGCGCCTCCTCGATCTCAGCCACGTCATCGAAGACGGCATGGTGACCTACCCCGGCATCCCCGGGCCGGTCGTCAGCGACCACCTGACCCGCGAGGCGTCGAGATCGGTCTACGCGCCGGGGACCGAGTTCCAGCTGGGGCGCCTCGAGCTGATCGGCAACACCGGCACCTACCTCGACGCACCGTTCCACCGCTATGCGGACGGGCACGACCTGGCCGAGGTGCCCCTCTCGGCGGTGGCCGGCCTGCCGGCGGTCGTGGTCGATGCCGACGGTCCGGCCATCGGATCCGACGTCTTCGAGCACCTCGGTGACCTGACGGGCCAGGCGATCCTGGTGCGGACGGGCTGGTCGCAGCACTGGCGCACGCCGACCTACGGGGGCGGCGGACACCCCCACCTGACTTCAGCGGCGACCGAGCGTCTCGTGGAGCTCCGACCGGCCCTGGTCGGCATCGACTCGCTCAACATCGACGACACCTCCACCGGCGAGCGCCCCGCCCACTCGGGGCTGCTGGCGGCGGAGATCTACGTGCTGGAGCACCTCACCGCCCTTGCCGACATCGACGACCCGGGGTTCGAGCTCTTCGCGGTGCCGCTGAAGGTCCGTGGCATGGGCACGTCGCCGGTGCGCGCCTTCGCCCTCTGGCGGTGAGGTTCGTCTGGCGCTGAGCCGCGCCACCGGTCTCCGGGTGCGGCGAACCATCGGGAAATAGCCCGGACGGCCATATACGCCGGTTGGGGGCACCCGTACGTTCGACGTGATGATCACGAGCCAGATGGGCCTCCTGGCCGACGTCGTGCTGACGGTCGCCTACCTGGCCATCGCGCACTCAGTGCTGTTCCCGCTGGCCCGCAATGGGCAGCTGTGGAGGAACAGGCTCGGCACCAGCACCGGGCTGATCTTCGATGGCGACGTCGTCGCCGTCGAGGCGGGCCACCAGGTCGGTGTCCCGGAGGCCTTCCCGCGCGGGCCGCCTGACCGCAGCCAACGCCCCGCCGCACGGCCAGTTCCGGGGCGGTCCTGACGGATCAGTACCGTCGCGCGGTGACCGTGGTGCTGAGGCTGCTGCTGGCGCCGGTGTTCGTCGCGGCGGCCTCGCTCGTGGTGCGCCGGTTCGGCCCGCGCATCGGGGGGCTCGTCGGCGGTCTGCCGGTGGTGGCCGGGCCGATCCTCCTCGTGGTCACCTTGGACCACGGCCGCCGCTTCGGGTCGGACGCGGCCAACGGCACGATCCTCGGCCTCATCGCACTGGCCTGCTTCGTGCTGGTCTACGCCCGGGCCTGCGGCCGCCTCGGCTGGGCGCCGAGCCTGCTCCTCGGCTGGGGCGGGTTCGCCGTGGCCGCGCTGGTGCTGTCGCTCGTCGACGTAGCGCCAGCGGCCGGTCTGGCGGTCGCGTGGGTGGCCTTCGCCGGCGTCCTGCTGGCCCTCCCGGCGACGGACCACGCGCACGACGCGGAGCTTGTCGACCTGCCCGCATGGGACCTGCCGGTGCGCGGGCTGGCCGCCGCGGCGATGGTGGTGGTGCTCACAGCGGCATCCGATGCGCTCGGCCCGGAGTGGTCCGGGCTCCTGACGCCCTTTCCCGTGATCACGACGGTGCTGGCCGTCTTCACCCACGCCCACCACGGCCCGACGGAGGCACGGGTGCTGCTGCGCGGCCTGGTCCTGGGCCTCTACGGCTTCGCGCTGTTCGCGTACGTGCTGGCGGTGGCGCTGCGACACCTCGGTACGGCGCCCTCCTTCGCCTTGGCGCTCACGGCCTGCGCCGCCGTGCTCGCCGCGCTGGGCCTCCGTGCCCACCGGGCGGTCCCGCGCCCGCACGTCTGATCCGCCTGCGCGCTGAGGCCCTCCCCCGGTCCGCCACTGCGCCCCCCCGGCGCGCGTCCCGTCCTCGGTCGAGTTCGTCGTGGTCCTCCACCGACGCTGGTGGAGATCCACGACCGGTCCGGATCAGGGGATCGGGCGATGGTCCGGCCCGGGTGGGAGCTCGGATCGGCCGATGGCGGCGGCGCCGACCGACAGCCGATCGGCGAGAATGCCCTCGGCGCCGAACAGCTCGTTGCGCCACTGATCGGTGAGCGCCGAGCTGTCGCGGTCGTCCGGGTGGAACCCGCGGCGGTTGTAGTCGCGCAGGTGGCGGGCGATCTCGCGGTTGACCCACGGCGAGTGGCGGAGCTTGCGGAGGCTGCTCCACAACGTGCGCGGGTTGTAGGCGGCCCGGTCGTGCAGGAGCGACCAGAACGTGCCGAAGACCACGAGCCCGATGAACAGCACTGTGGTGATGTTCATGACGAGGGCCCGCATGCGGTGGGTGCCACCGACCGCCTCGTACACGTCGAAGGCGACGGCCTTGTGCTCCGACTCCTCGAGGGCGTGCCACACGAACATGGCCCGCACTTCGTCCACGCTCATCATCTCCCGGGCCTTCGGGTCGACGAGGAGGACCTCCGCCAGCGTGGCGGTGTAGTGCTCGAGGGCGGCCGTGAGCGCAAGGTTGTTCTTCTTCGAGAGCAGGCGCTCCCGGAGGCGCAGGCTCCTGTCGACGAGCCGATCGATCTGGAGCGTCGGGTAACCGAGCTGGGCGAGGCGCTCGTTGAACGTCCGGTGCTCCCGACCGTGCATGGCCTCCTGGCCGATGAACCCTGCGACCTGCTGCCGCAGCTCCGGGTCGGTGATCTCGTCACGGAACCCCCGCACGGACCGGACGAAGAAGTCCTCGCCGTTCGGGAACATCGCTGAGAGCACGGCCACGACGTGGCTCATCACGAGGTCGCCACCCATGAAGTGCCGGGGCAGCTCCTCGTCCGGATAGTCGAAGGCGATCCGACGGGTCCTGATAGTGCGGGCCATGGCTTCTCCCCAGGGTGTTGTTACCAGTGGTAACTATTCCACGGCGTTCCTGCTCCGCCAAGGGGCCCGAATGAGACATCCGCCACACGAGCCGGGCGTGCGGGATCGACGGGATCGGCTGTTCGGCCCATCGCCGGACGAACCGGATCCGTCGACTCTCCCGCATGCGTCCGCCTCGCCGACGCCTTGGCCCTCCCTAACGGCATCGGGCGGCGTGCTGCCGGCCTGCTCCGGAAGCGCGGACGACGGGTGGCTCTGGCACGGCATCGACTACGTGGTCCCCGGCGAGCTTCCCTACGGCTGGGTGGTGGCCGCGCCACACTCGCGACCGGACGCCCACGAGCGGAGTCGACGGACCGGCTACGGCGAACCCGTCGTGGTTCTCCACGACGGTTCGTGGAGAACCACGACGGGTTCGGAGGTGCCCGGGGTGGGGTTCGAACCCACACGACCCTTGCCAGGCCAGAGGGGTTTAAGCCCTCCGCGTCCACCAGTTGCGCCACCCGGGCGGGATGTCGCAAGCGTAGGTGGGCGGAGGGCGCCGGTCGGGCCTAGGCGGCCTCGGCCGCCTCGGGGACGGGGCCCTCGGCGACGGCCAGCCAGAGCGCGGCCCGGGCGTCGGCGGCGGTGCTGCCGGTGAGGCCGTTGGCGGCGACGATGCCCTCGACGAGATCGGCCTGGACGGCGGCCCACGGCCGATCGCGCACGACGACCGACACGGTGGCGCCCCCCGGCCAGCGCCGGATCGAGCGCTGCACCCCGACGAGGCGGGGCGGGCTGCGGAAACCGGGGACGGTGAACCCGAGGGCTCGGGTGGTGCCGGCGAGGGCCTGCACGGCACGGGCGAAGCGGAGGGAGGACGACTGCATCACCGTCTAGTCAACTCACGGGGTGTGACACACCTGCCGGGTACCGTTGGCCCCGTGGCCTTGCGCGGAGCCTCGGACCTCGATGCCGGCTTCGACGATCACGAAGACGACGCTGCCCCCACCACCGACCCCGTCACAGATCGCAGCGCCGACCCCACCGCCGAGCTCGCCCCGCGGGCCGCAGCCGAGCTGAGTCCGGGGGGCGGGCTGAACCCGGCGCAGCGGGACGTGCTCACCGTGCTGGGCGCCCGCCCCCACGAGCGCCCCGAGTTCGACCCGCGTCTCCGCCACGAGCTGCGGGCCGACCTCGAGGAGCGCCTTGCGCCCAGCGCCGCCCTCGTGCCGGACGACAAGGTCCTGTGGCTGTCCAAACACGCTCTCAGCTCCGTGCATGGCTGTGAGTCGCACTACCTCGCCCGAGAGGCGGAGGACTTCGCCTGGTCGCCCACCACGGCGCGGGGGACAGTCGCCCACAAGGCCCTCGAGCTGTGCGTCCACTGGCGCGGCGAGCCGGTGCCCGGTGATCTCGTCGACGAGGCCTTCGCCCGCCTCATCGCCAGCACCAACAGCGTCTCGCCGTACCTCGGCGGGATGACCGAGGGCGAGCGGGCCGACCTCCGCAGCGGAGCGGTGGAGCGGGTCGCGATGTTCCTCGAGTGCTTCCCGCCGCTCGAGAGCCGGTGGCGCCCGGTGACCGAGAGCCGCCTCCGGGCCGACCTCTGCCAGGACAAGGTGGTGCTGGGCGGCAAGGTCGACCTCACGGTCGGGCGGCCCGACGGGCTCCGCGCCGGCAAGGTGCTGCTCGACCTCAAGACCGGCGGCTTCGCCCCCGCCCACCGGGACGACCTCCGCTTCTACGCCTTGATCGAGACGCTCCGCATCGGCACCCCGCCCCGACTCCTCGCCACCTACTACCTCGATGGCGGCCGGCTCCAGCACGAGACGGTCACCGAGGACGTGCTGCAGACCGCTGTCGAGCGGGTGGTGCAGGGCGCCCGTGCAGTCGTCGAGCTTCGTCACGAGGAGCGCACGCCCGTGCTGCGGCCCGGCCCGCCCTGCCGGTGGTGCCCTCTGCAGTCCACATGCGTCGACGGGCAGCGCTGGCTCGAGGAGCGGGCCGAGCTCGAGGGATGGTGAGCACGTCGGAGCCGGCCCGCGGAAGACTGTTGCGGTGATCGAGCGCTTGCAGCCCTTCGTCGGCGAGTGGACCCTCGACGCCCGGTTCGACCCGCCGCTCGAGCCCGTCCTCCCCGGCAACGCCGTCATGTCGTTCGAGTGGATGACGGGCGCCCAGCTCCTCGTGCAGCGCTGGGAGATCCCGGTGCGGGAGGCCCCCGACGGGATCGCGATCCTGGGCCCCGACCCCGACGACCCCGACGGGTTCCTGCAGCATTACTTCGACTCCCGCGGGGTGGTGCGGGTGTACCACATGACGTTCGACGGCCGCGTGTGGACACTGCGGCGGGACGCCGCCGACTTCAGCCCGCTCGACTTCCGCCAGCGCTTCACCGGCACCTTCAGCGACGACATGCGCACGATCGACGGCGCCTGGTAGATCTGCCACGACGGGAGTACCTGGGAGCCAGACTTCGAGCTCACCTACACCCGGCGCTGAACCCGCTCGCCCGGCTGCGTTTCCCCGGCGACGGACAGCACTGACGCACACGGCACCGACGGGGCGCGAGAAGCCGTCCGGGCGGAGCCCACTACGCTTGAGTCGATGGTGCCCCCCAAGCCGACGAAGCCGGCCACGCGGCGGTCGACCACCACCGCGAAGGCAGATCGCTCCGAGCCCGGCCCCCGATCCGTCGCCCTCGTGCCCGTGCCCAAGCCCGAGGAATCCGAGGGGCTGGCCGACCCGCGTCGCTCCGACGTCGACGAGTGGGGCCGCTCCGAGCACATGCGGGAGGTCGCCCGCCAGATCTACGGGCCCCTCTACCGCCGCTGGCACCGGGT
>JAUXRW010000106.1 GCA_030681555.1 Acidimicrobiales bacterium | reverse complement strand
TGTGCTTGTCGTGGATCGACACGCCCTGGTCGCGGTACACCTTCTGGACCTCCTGGACGAGGTACTGCTGGGTCTCGCGGACGCCCTTGATCTCCAGCAGCTCCTTGGGGTCGCGAGGACCGTCGACGAGGGGATCACCGGCAGTGACCTCCTGGCCTTCGGTGACCTCGAGCCGGGAGAGGCTCACGATCGTGTAGACGTCCTCGGTGCCGTCGTCGCCGACGATCGTGACGCCTCGGCCCTTGCCTTCGTCGTCCGCGAGGCGGATGACGCCGGAGGTGCGGGCCAGCGTGGCCTTGCCCTTCGGGCTACGGGCCTCGAACAGCTCGACGACTCGGGGAAGGCCGCCGGCGAGGTCTGTGCCGGCGATGCCGCCGGTGTGGAAGGTCCGCATCGTCAGCTGGGTACCGGGCTCGCCGATGGACTGGGCCGCGATGACGCCGACGGCTTCGCCCATCTCGATGTGCTTGCCGGTGGCCAGCGAGCGGCCGTAGCAGGCGGCGCAGACACCGAGGTCGCATTGGCAGGTGAGCACGGAGCGCACCCGGATCCGGTTGACCTCGGGGTCGTCGCGGAGCGCTTCGATGTCCTCCTCGGTGACCTGGTGCCCGGCCTCGAGCTTCGTGCCGTTCGAGAGCTCCACGTCGACCGCGAGGGTGCGGCCGAAGATGCGGGTCTCGAGGTAGCTGCGCTTGCCCGCCTCATCCGGGACGACGTCCTCGACCCAGAGGCCGCGGACGGGGTCGCCCTCGTGCTGGCAGTCGAGCTCGTTGATGATGAGCTCCTGCGCCACGTCGACCAGGCGGCGGGTGAGGTAACCCGAGTCGGCGGTCCGCAGGGCGGTGTCGACGAGCCCCTTCCGGGCGCCCGGGGTGGCGATGAAGTACTCGAGCATCGAGAGCCCCTCACGGAAGTTGCTCTTGATGGGTCGGGGGATCATGTCGCCGCGGGGGTTGGCCACCAGGCCGCGCATGCCGGCGATCTGGCGGACCTGCATCATGTTCCCTCGAGCCCCGGAGCCGACCATCATGTCGATGGGGTTGAACTGCTTCGAGGAGAGGGCGAGCTCCATCGCTTCGCGCACCTTGTCGGTGGCGTTGGTCCAGATCTCCACCTCCTTCTGGCGCCGCTCGCCGTCGGTGATGATGCCGCGGCGGAACTGCTGCTCGACCTTGTCGGCTTCCTTCTCGTGCTCGTCGAGGATCCCGCGCTTCTCCTTCGGCGTCGTGACGTCGTCGATGGAGATGGTGAGGCCCGAGCGGGCGGCGTAGCTGAAGCAGAGGTCCTTGATGCCGTCGAGGCTCGTGGCCACGACCGCCTTCGGGTACTCCGTAGCCAGCCGCTCCACGATCTCGCCCATCTTCTTCTTCTTCACCGACTCGTTGATGAAGCCGAAGTCCATGGGAAGGCACTCGTTGAACAGGTAGCGGCCCATCGTGCCCTCGAGGAGCGTCTCGCCCTCTGGGGCCCGCGGGTCGCGGAGCTTGATCTCGGCGTGGAGGGTGATGTCGCCGTTCTCGTAGGCGCGCAGCGCCTCGGCGATGCTGCCGAACACGCGACCGGCTCCGACGTCGTCCTTCACGGCCTCGGTCAGGTAGTACGCGCCGATGATCATGTCCTGGGTGGGCGTGACCAGCGGGCGACCGTGGGCCGGCGAGAGGATGTTGTTGGCGCTCAGCATGAGCACGCGGGACTCGGCCTGCGCCTCTGCCGACAGGGGCAGGTGCACGGCCATCTGGTCGCCGTCGAAGTCGGCGTTGAACGCCGTGCAGACGAGGGGGTGGATCTGGATGGCCTTGCCTTCGACCAGCACCGGCTCGAAGGCCTGGATGCCGAGGCGGTGGAGCGTGGGGGCACGGTTGAGGAGCACCGGGTGCTCCTTGATGACGTCCTCGAGCACGTCCCACACCTGCGGACGGCGTCGCTCCACCATCCGCTTGGCCGACTTGATGTTCTGGGCCAGCTCACGGTCGACGAGCGCCTTCATCACAAAGGGCTTGAACAGCTCGAGGGCCATCAGCTTGGGCAGGCCGCACTGGTGGAGCTTGAGCGTCGGGCCGACCACGATGACCGAACGGCCCGAGTAGTCGACGCGCTTGCCGAGCAGGTTCTGGCGGAACCGCCCCTGCTTGCCCTTGAGCATGTCGGACAGCGACTTGAGCGGGCGGTTGCCCGGGCCCGTCACGGGCCGGCCGCGGCGACCGTTGTCGAACAGCGCGTCGACGGCCTCCTGCAGCATGCGCTTCTCGTTGTTGACGATGATCTCGGGGGCCCCGAGGTCGAGCAGGCGCTTCAGGCGGTTGTTCCGGTTGATGACCCGGCGGTACTGGTCGTTCAGGTCGGAGGTGGCGAAGCGGCCGCCGTCGAGCTGCACCATCGGGCGGAGCTCCGGCGGGATCACCGGGACGACGTCGAGGATCATGGCGCCCGGGTCGTTGACCCGCTTGCCCTGGTCGTTGCGCTTGTTGAACGCCGTGACGATCTTGAGCCGCTTGATGGCCTTCTGCTTGCGCTGCGCCGAGAGCGGGCGCTGGCCTTCCTTCGGGTCGATGGCGGCCTTGAGCTTCTCCTCTTCCTCGTCGAGGTCGAGGCGGCCGATCAGGGACTTGAGGGCGTCGGCGCCCATGCCGCCCTCGAAGTACTCGCCGTAGCGGTCCTTCAGCTCGCGCCACAGCATCTCGTCTTCGAGGATCTTGCGGGCGAACAGGTCGCCGAACTCGTCCCACACGCGGGTGAGGAGGTCGAGCTCCGCCTCGTAGGTCTCCCGGAGCGCGGCGACCTCCTTCTCGGCGGCCTTCTGGCGCGCCTTGATGTCGGCGTCCTTCGCCCCGTCGGACTCGAGCGCGGCGACCTCGGTCTCGAGCTCGGTGAAGCGCTCGTTGATGCGCTGGTCGCGCTCCTTCTCGATCGCCTCGCGCTCGAGGAGCATCTCCTTCTCGAGGTTCGGGCGGTCAGCGTCGCGGCGTTCCTCGTCCACCCAGGTGACGAGGTTGGCGGCGAAGTAGATGACCTTCTCCAGCTGCTTGGCCTTCAGCTCCTCCCGGGCCTCGGTGCCCATGAGGAGGTAGGCCAGCCAGGACCGGGTGCCGCGGAGGTACCAGATGTGCACGACCGGGGCGGCCAGCTCGATGTGGCCCATGCGCTCGCGCCGGACCTTGGACCGAGTGACCTCGACCCCGCAGCGCTCGCAGATGATCCCCTTGAAGCGCACGCGCTTGTACTTGCCGCAGTAGCACTCCCAGTCCTTCGTCGGACCGAAGATCTTCTCGCAGAAGAGCCCGTCCTTCTCCGGCTTGAGCGTGCGGTAGTTGATGGTCTCCGGCTTCTTCACCTCGCCGTTGGACCATGTGCGGATGGAGTCGGCCGTGGCCAGACCGATGCGGAGCTGGCTGAAGTTGTTGACGTCGAGCATGTGGTTTCGTTCCCTTGCTTCCTCTAGAACCCGGAGGGCGCCCGGCGGCGCTCGTCTTCGTCGTCGGTGCCGCGCTCGGGCCGGGACAGGTCGATGCCCAGCTCCTCGGCGGTCCGGAAGATGTCTTCGTCGAGCTCGCGCATCTCGATCTCCTCACCCGTCTGGGCGAGGACCTCGACGTTGAGGCACAGGGCCTGCATCTCCTTGATGAGCACCTTGAAGCTCTCGGGGATGCCGGGCTCGGGGATGTTCTCGCCCTTGACGATGGCCTCGTAGACCTTCACGCGGCCGAGCACGTCGTCGGACTTGATCGTCAGCAGCTCCTGCAGGCAGTAGGCGGCGCCGTAGGCCTCGAGGGCCCACACCTCCATCTCGCCGAAACGCTGGCCCCCGAACTGGGCCTTGCCGCCGAGGGGCTGCTGCGTGATCATCGAGTACGGGCCGGTGGACCGGGCGTGGATCTTGTCGTCGACGAGGTGGGCCAGCTTGAGGATGTAGACGTAGCCGACCGTGATCGGGTTGTCGTAGGCCTCGCCCGTGCGCCCGTTGTAGAGGGTGGTCTTGCCGTCCGCCTGGATCATGCGGACACCGTCGACCGACTCGGGCGTCAGGTTCTCGAAGATCTTTTGGATCGTCGGGTGCTTGCCGGCCTGCTCCTCCTCGTCCCAGTGGGCCCCGTCGAACACGGGGGTGGCCACGAGGGTGGCGGGAGGGGTCTTGGACCGCGTCTTGTTCTCGGTGCCGCGGACGGCGTCGTCGCCCACCCGGTTGCCGTCGACCTTCCAGCCCCACCGGGCGGCGTAGCCGAGGTGGGCCTCCAGGACCTGGCCCACGTTCATGCGGGACGGCACGCCGAGCGGGTTGAGGATGATGTCGACGGCGGTGCCGTCGGCCATGTAGGGCATGTCCTCGATGGGGAGGATCTTGGAGATGACGCCCTTGTTGCCGTGGCGGCCGGCCAGCTTGTCGCCCACGCTGATCTTGCGCTTCTGGCCGACGTAGACCCGGACGAGCTGGTTCACGCCGGGCGGCAGCTCGTGGCCGTCCTCCCGGGTGAACACCTTGACGTCGATGACCTTGCCCTCTTCGCCGTGGGGCACCTTGAGGCTCGTGTCGCGGACCTCGCGGGCCTTCTCACCGAAGATGGCGCGCAGGAGGCGCTCCTCGGGGGTGAGCTCGGTCTCGCCCTTCGGCGTCACCTTGCCGACGAGCACGTCGCCGGGGCCGACCTCGGCGCCGACGCGGATGATGCCGCGCTCGTCGAGGTCCTTCAGGATCTCCTCGGAGAGGTTCGGGATGTCTCGCGTGATCTCCTCGGGCCCGAGCTTGGTGTCGCGGGCGTCGATCTCGTGCTCGTGGATGTGGATCGACGTGAGCACGTCGTCCTTGACGAGCCGCTGCGAGAGGATGATGGCGTCCTCGAAGTTGTAGCCCTCCCACGGCATGAAGGCGACGAGGAGGTTCTTGCCGAGGGCGAGCTCGCCACCGTCGGTGGACGGGCCGTCGGCGAGGATGTCGCCCTTCTCGAAGGCGTCGCCCTCGGCCACCCGCGGCTTCTGGTTGATGCAGGTGTCCTGGTTCGATCGCTCGAACTTGAGGAGCTTGAAGACGTGGCGGCCCTGCGATTTGTAGTCGACCGTGATGGCGTCGCCGGAGCACTCGGTGACGACACCGTCGTCCTCGGCGATGATCATGTCGGCGGCGTCGCGGGCGGCCCGGGCCTCGACGCCGGTGCCGATGTAGGGCGCCTCGGCCCGGACGAGCGGCACGGCCTGCTTCTGCATGTTGGCGCCCATGAGCGCGCGGTTGGCGTCGTCGTGCTCGAGGAACGGGATGAGCGACGTGGCCACCGACACGATCTGCTTCGGCGAGACGTCCATGAGCTGGACCTCGGCCGGGGGCACCGCCGAGATCTCGGTGGTGGCGGCGAAGTAGGTGTCCCGCTCGAGCTGCAGGCGCAGGTTCTCCAGGGTGGCGGCCTGCGGCGACCGGCGCACGAGGATCCGCTCGTTCTTGAACGTGTGCTGCGGCGTCAGCGGCTCGTTGGCCTGGGCGACGACGTAGTCCTCTTCCTCGTCGGCCGTGAGCCAGATGATGTCGTCGGTGACCTTGCCGCTGCGGACGTGGCGGTACGGCGACTCGATGAAGCCGAACGCGTTGACCCTGGCGTAGGTGGAGAGCGCACCGATCAGGCCGATGTTCGGGCCCTCCGGCGTCTCGATCGGGCACATGCGGCCGTAGTGGGAGAAGTGGACGTCGCGGACGTCGAAGCCGGCCCGCTCACGGGACAGGCCGCCGGGGCCGAGCGCCGACAGGCGGCGCCGGTGGGTGAGGCCCGACAGCGGGTTCACCTGATCCATGAACTGGGAGAGCTGGCTGGTGCCGAAGAACTCCTTGATGGCGGCCACGACCGGGCGGATGTTGATGAGCGTCTGGGGCGTGATGGCCTCGACGTCCTGCGTGGTCATGCGTTCCCGCACGACCCGCTCCATCCGGGACAGGCCGATCCGCACCTGGTTCTGGATGAGCTCGCCCACCGAGCGGATGCGCCGGTTGGCGAAGTGGTCCTGGTCGTCGAGTCGGTAGCCCGGCTCGGCGTTCACGAGGTGGAGCAGGTACGAGCAGGCGGCGAGGACCTCGCAGCGGGAGAGGACCGGCTGGCCCTCCTGCGGGCGGTCGAGGAACGGCAGGCCGTCCTCGTCCGCGCCGTTGAGCATCGGGAAGAGCTCGCCCAGGCGCTCGATCTCGTTGCGCAGCTTCTTGTCCAGCTTGTAGCGCCCGACCCGGCTGAGGTCGTAGCGGCGGTTCTGGAAGAAGGCGTTGTCGAAGTAGGCGCGGGCCGACTCGACGGACGGGGGCTCGCCCGGGCGGGCCCGCTTGTAGATCTCGACCAGCGCCTCTTCGCGCGTGGTGGCGAGCTCGCGATCCTTCTCCCACTGCCCTTCGAGGAAGTCGAAGTGGCGGACGAAGGCCTCCATGAAGCCGGGGCAGCGGTCTTCGCCGTAGCCGAGGGCCCGCATGAGCACGAAGATCGACAGGCGGCGCTTGCGGGCGACGCGGGTGCCGGCGGTGACGTCCTTGCCCGGCTTCTGCTCGACGTCGAACTCGATCCACTCACCGCGGTACGGGTGGACGGTGCCCTTCACCAGCTGGTGCTTGGTGAGGTTGCGGAGGCGGTACCGCTCGCCCGGCTCGAAGATGACGCCCGGGGAGCGCACGAGCTGGCTCACGACCACGCGCTCGGTGCCGTTGATCACGAACGTGCCCTTGTCGGTCATCATCGGGAAGTCCCCCATGAAGACCGTCTGCTCCTTGATCTCACCGGTGGCCGAGTTGATGAACCGGGCCCGGACGAAGATCGGAGCGGAGAAGGTCATGTCCTTCTCCTTGCACTCCTCCACCGTGAACTTGGGCGGCGGCCGCAGGTCCTCGTCGTCCGGGTCGAACTCGAGCTCGAGCTGGAGCGTCTCGGTGAAGTCGCGGATCGGGGAGATGTCCCGGAAGGTCTCCTTGAGGCCCTCCTGGAGGAACCACTCGAAGCTGTCGCGCTGGACCGAGATCAGGTCGGGCAGCGAGAGGGCTTCGTCGATGTTCGCGAACGAGTAGCGATCGCGGATGGGCGAGCGAGTGGGCAACGCGACTCCCTAGGAGAGGACGAACGGGCCGTGCGCGGGCGCGCCTGACCGCCGACGAGGGTCGACGAAGCAGGGGGGAATCCGCACGGCAGATCGGATCCTAGGGGCGTCGACGGGCAAGAGCAACCTGGGCGCACAGCAGTGCCGCCAGGGACGTCCCTGAAACTGGGTGGCACCGTACGACGTTCCGCAAGCTCGGTCAAGGATTTCTTGTTCCCCGGTAGATGATGTGTCAGGGTGATCTACCGACATCACCAGGAGAGGTAGATGATTCGCAAGACGGCACTCCTGCTCGACGACGTCCTCGTGGCGCAAGCCAAGGAGCTCCTCGGCACCCGGACGACGACCGAGACGATCCACGAGGCGATGCGGGAGGTCATCCGAGTCCAGGGGCGGGCCCGGCACTTCGAGCGGCTGCAGCGGCGGCGGTTGGCCGATGGCGACGCACCTCGCTGACACCAGCGCCCTCTTGGAGCTGCACCAGCCCCAGGTCGCGGCCCGGCTCGGCCCGCTCCTGGTGGGTGGCCAGGTGGCGACGTGCGGGGTCGTGGACCTGGAGATCCTCGCCCGGGCCGCGCCCGACGAGCGCACGGAGGTCCTGGCCGAGCGCCGCTCCTTCCCGCGGGTGCCGGTTGACGACGAGGTCCTCGATCGGGCCGCGGTCCTCATTGCGCGGCTCCACGGGGCGGTTGAGCTCCCTCGTTTGATCGTGGCCGTCGCCGCTGAGCGCGCCGGCCTGGTGCTGCTGCACCACGACACGCAGGTCGAGCGGATCGGGGCCGTCACCGGCCAGCCGTTGGAGGACGTTGTCCGGGCCGTTGACGGCGCTCAGTAGCATCGGCCGATGCGCTTCGGGGTCACGATGTCGACGCTGCGGGTCAGGGCGCGAAAGGGCCTCGCCGCCCTTCGCCATCCGGTGTACCGCCGGGCGCTTCGGCACGGGACCCTTCCCGTGGTGGAGCACGATCCCCTGCTGAGGATCGTCGGCAAGTGCATGACCGTGCTTGATGTCGGCGCCAACATCGGCCAGTTTGCAGTCGTCGCACGGCGGTGGTTTCCGAATGCCAGGATCGTCTCCTTCGAGCCGCTCCCGGAGGCCGGGGCTCGGGCGGCGCGGATCTTTTCCGGCGATGATGGGTTCGAATTGCTCCCACTGGCGCTCGGCAAGAAGCTCGGGCGGTCCGAGCTCCACGTCACGAGCTCCGACGATTCCTCATCACTGCTCGCGCCCGGGCCGCGCCAGGTGGAGGAGTACCCGGGCACCGCAGAGATCGCCACGATCACCGTCGAGCTCTCGACGCTCGACGAGGTCCTCCGAACGCGCCCCCGGCTGGCGCAGCCGGTGCTCCTCAAGCTCGACACCCAAGGAACCGAACTCGACGTCCTCGAAGGGGCAACGGCGCTACTCGACGAGGTCGACTGGGTTCTGGTTGAGGTCTCGTTCGTCGAGCTCTACGTGGGCCAGGCCAGTGCCTCGGACATCAGCACCCACCTGTTCGCGCGCGGGTATCGGCTCCGAGCGGTGAACGACATCCGGTACTCAGCGCTCTCGGGCGAGCCGGTGCAGGCGGACTTCCTCTTCGAGCGCACCAACCGGGCACCCTGACGCGACGAGGCCCCGGCTGGGCCGGGGCCTCGTGCAGATCGCGGACGAGCGTGGGGTTCTTACTTGAGCTCCACCTTGCCGCCGGCCTCCTCGAGGGAGGCCTTCGCCTTCTCGGCGTCTTCCTTGTCGACCTTCTCCAGGACGGGGCTGGGGGCACCGTCGACGAGGTCCTTGGCCTCCTTGAGGCCGAGGTTCGTCAGCGCGCGCACCTCCTTGATGACCTGGATCTTCTTGTCGCCGGCCTCGGTGAGGATGACGTCGAACTCGTCCTTCTCCTCCTCGGCCTCGGCGGCGCCCCCGCCACCGGCCGGAGCGGCGGCAGCAGCAGCGACCGGAGCAGCGGCGGTGACGCCGAACTTCTCCTCGAACTCCTTCAGGAGCTCGGACAGCTCCAGCACGGTCATGCTGGCGATGGACTCGAGAATGTCTTCCTTGGTGGCCATGGTGGTCACTCCTCCGTGGTGGCTTCGTTGGTGTCCCCGCTGTCGGCGGTGGGCGCTGCGGGAGCGTCCTCGGCCGACGGGACGTCGTCAGTGGTGGTCGCCTCGGCCGCCGGCTCCTCGGAGGGAGCCTTCTCGGCAGGGGCGTCGGTGGCGTCCGCCGCAGCGGACTCCGTCTGGGGCTCGGGCGTGGGCTCGGGCTCGGACGTGGCCGCCGGCTCTTCCGGCACCCCGCCCTTCTGGTCGATGAGCGCGGCAAGGCCGTAGGCGAAGCTGCGCGGCACGGCTTCCAGCAGGCCTGCGAGCTGCACCATGGGTGCAGCCAGCGCTCCGGCCAGCTTGGCGAGCAGCACCTCGCGGGGCTCCACGTCAGCGAGGGCCCGAGCCTCATCAGCGCTGAGGGGCCGCGTGCCCAGCACGCCGCCCTTCACCACGAGGTTGGGGTTGCCCCGTGCGAAGTCACGCAGCGCCTTGGCGACATCGACCGCATCACCGGTCGACCCGTCGGGTCGTTCGGTGGTGAAGGCGATGGCCGTGGGGCCGGTGAGCAGGTCGTCCAGCTCGAGGCCGAGGTCACGGGCAGCGAAGCGGACGAGCGTGTTCTTGTAGATCTTGTAGTCGCCCCCGACAGCTCGCAGCGCCCGCCGAAGCTGGCTGATCGCCGTCACGTCGAGCCCTCGGTACTCGGTGAGCAGGACAGCGCTGGCCGATCCGAGGCGCTCTCGCACATCGTCCACCACCGCGACCTTCTCCGGTCTCGGGTTCTCCATCGACACCTCCTCTCGTTGTCTCGGGGCTCGCGCAGGGCACGGGCACACCGAGTGGTCTCGGAGGTGTCCGCCTCGTCAGGCGGGGCCGGAGCCCCGTTACGTCCTTGCGGACACCGGATGTCTGTGGCGAGCGTTCTGATGTAGCCGGAGCAGGGTACCGGCGGACGGTCCCGGGGGGCCAGCCAGCACCGGCACAGGGTGATCAGAAAGCGCCAAAGAGGTGTGGGCCGAGTCACCTGACGTCGGGGTGGCCGGGCTCAGCGGGACGTCAGGAGATCCTGCCCGTGCTGGGCGGTTCCGCGCTCGCCCCGGCCGGTTTCGGCCGTTCCACCGGGCCCGACGCGGGCGCCCCGTAGCCGTAGCCGTACCCGAAGCCGTAGCCGTAGCTGCTGCCGGGGCTGACCCCGTTGAGGACGAGGCCCGTGACGGGCGCGCCGACGTGCTCGAGCGTCCGGAGCGCTTGCCCGAGGGGCTTGCGGTTCGTCCTCCGGGTGTCCAGTACAACGACCGTGGCGTCTACGAACCGGGACACCACGAGGGCGTCGGTGACCGGCAGGACCGGGGTGGAGTCGATGACCACGACGTCGAACTCCTCCGCCAGAGCTTGGATCACCCGAGCGGCGCTGGCCGACGACAGCAGCTCGGACGGGTTCGGAGGTGGGGTGCCAGCGGGGAGGAGGAAGAGGCGCTCGCCGACAGGCCGCAGGGCGTCGGGGAGCGTCGCCGACCGCAGCAGGACGTCGGTGAAGCCGGGAGACAAGGGCTGGTCGAACCGCTCCTGGATCCGCGGCAGGCGGAGGTCACAGCACACGATGACGACACGATCCCCTCCCTGGGCGAACGCCGCGGCCAGGTTCGCCGCGCTCGTGGTCTTGCCTTCGCCAGAGAGCGATGAGGTGATCTGCACCACGGTGGTCGGGGCATCGAGCTGCGCGAACTTGATGGAGGTCCTCAGGGAGCGGTAGGCCTCGGCAGCGGGCGAGTGCGGCGCGTCGCGCAAGGCGAGGTAGCTGCGGTCGAGCGGACCCGCCACCTCGGGGACGGCCGCGAGGATCGGCAACCCGGGAGCGGCGCGCTCCACGTCGGCCAGGTTGCGGATTCGCTCGTCGAGGGTGTCGCGCAGGAACGCCAGGCCGGCCCCGAGGACGAGCCCGAGGACGAGGGCAACGAGTCCATCGCGGACGGGCTGCGGCGACACCGGGTCGTCCGGAGCCTCGGCCTCGGTGAGCACCTGCGCCCCGCCCGTGCCGGCGATGCCGGCCGACACCCGGAGGTCCTCGAGGATCTGCTGGTAGAGCGCCCGCTGGTTCTCGAGCGGAGTGAGCTCGCTGGCCAGCTGCTCGGTGAGATCATCCCGCCGAGACCCCAGGCTCTCGTTCCCCGGGCTCCTCGCCAGCTGCGCCTCGATGTCGGCGAGGGGCTGTCGCACCGTCGCGATGCGCGCGACGAGGTCGTCGATCTGCTCCTGGATCTCGGCACCGGCGGTCACCAGCTCGTCGACCCGCTGTTGCCGGCTCACCTTGATGTAGGTGTCCACGTAGGTGTTGACGAGCTTCGCCGCTTCGGCGGGGTCGCCGGCCACCACGCTCACCTCCACCACATCGGACGAGCCGGTCCCGGCGCCCGCCGTCGCCGAGTCAGGATCGAGCGGACCGTTGTAGGCCTCCTCGACGGCCGCCCGGGTCGTCCCGGCGTTCAAGGTCTTCACCTCGTTGTTGAGGCGCCGCTCAGCACCCTGGGAGCTGGCCAACGCAGCGTTCTCGTCGTCGCTCAGGATCGACTCGGTGCTGCGAGGCTTCACCAGCACCTCGGCCGTGGCGCGATAGCGCTCGTCCTGCTGGAGCGCCAGTCCGACGGCGATCGCCACCAGTGCCACGGTCGTGGCGACGATGGTCCGCCACCGCCGCCTGAGGACGTTGAGGTACAAGCGAAGGTCGAGCTCGTCGTGGTCGTCGGGTTCGCTGGCCAGCATCGGGAGCACGCTAACAACGCCAGTGTGCGATAAGGACAGGGAGCCGACCCAGAAGGCCCTCGGCCTGCGCACCTCCCGGCATCTCCGGGGACCGTGGGGCGACGTCTAGGTTGAGCGGCTTGGACCAACGCCGGCGCAGTCACCAACAGCTGATCCTCCTCGTCGCTGCGGTCGCCGGAGGGCTGCTGGCGGCCGAGCCGACGGGGGTGGCCGCCGCTGATGTGGTGTGGAGCGGCGGGTTCGTGCTGGGGCTGGCGTACGTCGGCGGCTACGCCCCTCGCTGGGTCGCGCTGACGGCCGCCGGCTGTGTCAGCCTGGTGGCGGACACGCGGCTCTCCCTCGGGCTCGCCATCGCCGCGGTGGCGCTGGCGGCGTACAACGCCCGCCAGGGACGGCGCTCGCTCCGGTGGGGCACGTTGGGCTCGGCCCTCGTGGCCCTGAGCCTGCTCACCGGGAGTGGCCCGGAGGACCGGGTGCTGGCCGCGATCACGACGACGACGATCAGCGTGCTTCTGGCGGTCGGCGGGGCGACCGGCATGCGGCCACGGCAGCGGCGTCGGCTGCTGCGCCGAGGTGCGATGGGCCTCGGGGTCGTCGGGCTCTTCGCCCTGGCCGGTGGCCTCGCCGCCCTGCTGGCCCGCTCGAACGTCGATCGCGGGATCGACGACTTCCGTGCGGCGCAGGTGGTGGCCACGAACGGTGACCTGGCCGCTGCGGTGCAGGAGTTCCGCAGCGCCGAGCAGGCGTTCCGAGCCGCTGATCGGCCGCTGTCCACCTTCGGTCGCATGGGACGGCTGGTCCCGGGGTTGTCCCAGCAGCTGGCGGCGGCCGACGCTGCGGTCGAGGCCGCCGGCAGCGCCGCTGAGGCGGCTGCCGTGGCAGGCGCCGAGATCGATCTCGACGCGGTCGGCGTCAACGCTGGGCGGGTCGACCTCGTCGCGCTGCGCCGCACCGAGGCGCCCGTGGAGGAGCTCGTCGCCAC
>JAUXRW010000102.1 GCA_030681555.1 Acidimicrobiales bacterium | reverse complement strand
CATCGGCACGCCAGCCCACCCACCGAAATCCGACACGCCCGGGCCCGGGCGCCCCAAGGGCACCCGACGACCACCACGAACCCGCTACCCCGCCATCAAGAAGGCAGCCTGACCGCGCCGTCCGAGGTTTAATCGCAAGCTAAAGCTCTGACACGAAACTCGTGAGTCCCCAGGTGGATGTGGGCGCGCGCAGTGGAGGGGGCCGGGCTGAGCCCGGCGTCAGCGGTAGGTGGCGTCGCTCAGGCTGTGGGGCTGAGGGTGACGGTGTGGCCGAGGGCTTCGAGCTGGCGGACGAGGTGCCGCTGTCGTGCCTCGGTGTCGGTGCGCCGTTCGAAGTAGTCGGCGCCGAGCTCTTCGTAGGTCGTGTCGTTGGCCAGGACGTGCCAGACGATGACGATCATGGTGTGGGCCAGCGCGAAGATCGCCTTGGTCTCGCCCTTGGTCCCGAACCGGCGCTTGAACCGCCGGAACTGGGCCGCCAGGTAGGTGTCCTTGCCGTGGGCGGCGGCCCAGGCCGCTTCGCACATCGCTGAGCGCAGCGCCGGGTTGCCCTTGCGGGCTTT
The DNA here is from genome assembly GCA_030681555.1 of Acidimicrobiales bacterium. Taxonomy (GTDB): domain Bacteria; phylum Actinomycetota; class Acidimicrobiia; order Acidimicrobiales; family VFJN01; genus VFJN01. The sequence goes on along the minus strand of JAUXRW010000102.1, from coordinate 27,875 downwards.
CCCGGAGCGGCGCTTGCCGGCCGACTCGTGCGCCAGGAGGGCGTGACGGCGGCGTTTCCGCCGCCGCTCAGGCGTCGTCGGCCCTGGCAGCGGCACCAAGCTCTGCGGCGTGCAGCGTGCCGTCGATGACGCCTTGCGCGACAGAGACGAGGCCCAGGTTGTGGTTGCGAGCGTGGGATCGCAGAGCACGGAAGGCTTCGTCGATGCTAAGCCCGGCTCGCTCAGCGGTCACTCCTTTGGCCTGCTCGATCAACACGCGGCTGTTGAGTGCCTGCTGCAGCTGTTCGTTCATGACCTGGCCTTCGAGCCCGGCCCGGTGTTGAAGGATGGCAATGGTCGCCACGTCAGCGAAGGCTTGGGCGATCTCGGCCTCGCCCTCAGCGAGCGCCTCTTGGTCGGTGTGAAACATGTTGAGCGCACCGATGATGTTGCCGCGCAGCCTCAATGGGAGCGCTTGCACGGACTGGAAGCCGGCCTCGAGCGCTTCGGCCGTGAAGCGGGGCCAGCGGCCGCCGTCGGCGGCAAGGACGTGGTTGAGGACCGGCCGGCCGGTGCGGTAGCAGTCGAGGCAGGGCCCCTCCTGTGCTTGCACCTCGAACAGCTCGAGCACGCGCATCGCGTCGCTGGAGGAGGTCATCACTCGCAGTTCGCCGCCAGGTCCGGCGAGCATGATCCCGGCCGTGGCGACGTCGAGCACCTCGACACAGCGATCGGCGAGCAGTGTCAACAGCTCGACGACGTCGAACTCGTCGACGAGCGTGTCCGACAGCTGCACGAAGGTTCGGGCGAGAAGCGCTTCCCTAGTCATGGATCTCCAGTCATCGCCGGCGCCGCGATGGTACGCCGGCGGGAGCGTCGTGGGCTCCAGGGGGGCACGGCTGCTGTGTCATGGGCCTGGGTCCGATTGGCCGCTTTGGGCGTCGAACCGCAGGCGCCCGGCCACCACGTTCTGGGCGACCTCGACCAGCCGGCGGTCGTTGCCGAATGCATAGGCCCGCAGGCGAATCAGGGCTTGGCCGACGCTGACCTCAAGCTGAACGGAGACCACGCCCGAGGCCTGGTGCACAACGTGCTGGAAGTCGGAGCCCTCTTCGAGCGAGGCGGCCAACTGGCCCGGCGGCGCGTCGGCTTGGAGCACAAGGAGCGCCTGTGCGGCGATGTCGGCCATCACCAACGAGTCGGCGTGCTGAGCATCGGTGAGCGGTCCCGACTCGGTCCGATACAGGTTCAGGGCGCCGAGCCGGACGGCCCCCAACTGCAGCGGGAACCCGAACACCGCCCGCGCGCCGGCATCGAGCGCGGGGCCGGTGAACGCAGGCCAGCGTGGCGTGACGGGTGCAGCTAGATCCGGTTCCAGTACGGGGGCATCCAGGTGGAAGGCGTCCACACAGGGGCCCTCGCCCAGCGCAAACTGCAGGTCCTCAATGAGAGCACTCACCTCGTCGGTCGTGCAGACCGCCCCCCGTGACACATCGTTGGACATCAGCATGATCCCGGCGCCACTCATCGCGGTGACCTCGGCACTGACCTGACACAGGCGCATCGCGTCGAAGCCCCCGGTCTCACTGTTGTTGAGCTGATCGAGAATACGGAACCGGCGTTCGCTTCCGGAACTCATCACGCACCGTGGTCCGCGGTGGCCTCGATCTCACCCACGCGGCGGGGACAGTCCGCGGCGGTCGGAGCGGGCACGACCGAAACATCGCCTCCGCGGGACGTGCCGGCCGCGGCGTCGTCACGTCGTGGGCCTCGTTCGATGGCCGCGACAGCCACCCAGGTACCGAGCGCCCCTGACGCGCCCATCACTGGGTTGGCACCGGTGGGGCGGGACTCGGGGTCGAGCAGATCCCCGAGACCGCACACATCGAGCACACGCTGCACGCACACCGACGGCGAACGCACCGTCAACGCCCGCGACTGCAGCGTGAGCAGGTTGCGGGCGCCAACGATGACGCCAATCGTCGAAGCGTCCATGAAATCCACGTCCCGCAAGTCAACGACCACAGCGCCCTCGGCCGCGACCGCCTTGCGCAGGGCTGTCGCTAATGTCGACACGGTGGCGATGTCGAGCTCCCCCCGGAGCCGGATGACACCTAGACGAGCATCGCCTGCGTCCAGGGCCTGGTCGGCACCTGCGGGCGCTGGGGAACGCTTGGCACGAGTCATGGAATTCTCCCTGGGAAGAAGCGCTCTGATCAGATGCGCTACCAGGGTCCGGAGCCACGCCCCCCGGCCAGCCAAAGGGCTGGTCCAACACGTAAGGGTGCTTCGTCGTGTCGTCTCCGACCGTACACCCCTGCAGGATGACCGCGGCAGCCCTCGAGACCGCCGAGAACGATGCCGGGCGCCCGCCTGTCGCCAAGGAGGTCCTGTGGTCCTCCCCCCGCGGCACCGATGGACGGGAGCCCGAGGCTCGTTCCCTCACCGTTCGGCGCTGCTTGGGGCCGAAGGGGTGCCTCGAGATCCAGGGTGCCCGGCATGGGCTCTCACCGGTGGGGGATCGGGAGCCCATGCCGGGCAGGCCTTGGCCGGCGGCTTCGTCAGCGTCCCTACGAAACCGCGACGCTCAGTGGCGAGGTCTGCTGAGCAAGCGTCTCATGCATTCGACCGAGGCCTCGGCGAATCCTTGACTTGACGGTGCCTTCGGGCACTCCGAGAAGAACGGCGGCCTCGCGATAGGTGCGACCGCCGTAGTAGGCCATGACGACAGCGTCTCGCTCCGCTTCGGGGAGATCGCCGAGCGCTCGGCCGATCGTCGCACGCCGCTCGGCCAGGAGGAGACCGTGGTCAGGCTCGTCCGCGGTGGACAGAACCTTCGGGCGGGCGGCGTCCTGCTGCTCCCGTGCTCGTCGAGCTACATCGGATCGGAGCTTGTCGATGGCGAGGTTGCGGGTCACGGTCAACAAGAAGGTGCGCAGCGAACCGCGCGACGGGTCGTAGCGCTCCGGCTGGCGCCAGAGCTGGAGGAACACCTCCTGAGTGAGGTCCTCGGCCAGTCCTCCAGACCAGGCAAGCCGGCTGGCGGCGGCGTGCACGGCTCGGCGGTGCTGCTCGTACACGAGGTGGAACGCCCCGGGCTCCAACCCACCAGGGAACGCCTGGTTCCCGGCCTCGTCCACCCTCGTTGCAGTCATGTCGACCCCTACTTCTGTGACAGCTCGGAAGGTGCCGGGGTCTGGGGCGACGCTTCGAGGGCCTGCTGGGCGTGTTGGCAGTGCTGAGTTGGGGGGCCTTTTCCCAGCCGCTCGCCGATCGAAACCTCCGGACCGCTTGAACGCTGCTGCACATGGGGCGCCAGGACCACTCCGACGACGTCGACCGTGTGCAGGGCGCCGCCCGCATCGCCAGGGCCGAGGTATTCCTCGGCAGGCTGCCCGCGGGCTACGACAGCGTGCTGAGCAGTGCCTTCCTGGGCGGCTGCGAGCTGTCGGTGAGCCAGTGGCACCGGGTCGCCCTCGCCCGGGCCGTGTTCCGTGACGCCCCGTTGGTGATCCTGGACGAGCCGACCGCCTCCCTGGACGCCAGGGCCGAGCACGAGCTGTTCGAACAGGGCCGTGAGCTCTTCGGTGGGCGTGGCGTGCTGCTTATCTCCCACCGCTTCTCGAGCGTGCGCTGGGCCGACCGCATATACGTGCTGGCTGACGGCGCCGTTGTGGAGAGCGGCGATCACGACTCGTTGGAGGAGGCGGGTGACCGCTATGCCGAGCTCTTCGACATGCAGACGGGGACCCCCCCCGACGGCTGCCCGGGACCTGAGGGCGCCTCGCGAGACGGCTCGGCGATCCCCCGGGCCGAGGCAGCTTCCACTCGTGGGAGCGTGATCGACTCCGCCCACGAGTGGTCTCGCGGCGAGAACCAGCGGGAACGGGTGGGAACCATTTGTCCTGGTCAGGACACGTTTCCGGTACGCAGGTCCAGGTCAAGGAGCTGGAGGGACGGACCCCCGCCTATCGGCTGGCTCACCGTCGCCCACCCGTCTGAGCAGGTCCAGTACCGGGGCACGTCCTGACGGAAGCGAAATGGGCCGTTTGCCCCATAGCCTTCGGGCCGGAGTGTGCATAGGTTCGTCGTGCTGCCACGTCTGCTGCGTCGAGCGGGTGGTACGGGGGGCCCAAGGGGATGTGCGGTTGATGAGCGCCGAGGACTTCCAGACGATCCTGTCGGCGGCCCAGGCGGGCGCCGATTGGGCGGTGACGGCCCTCTACCGGGCGCACAACCCGAGGGTCCTGCGCTACCTGCGGGCCCAGGAGCCGGCCGACTGCGCAGATGTCGCGTCGGACACGTGGCTCGATGCCGCCCGGAACCTTCGGACGTTCACCGGGACCGAAGACGATTTCGCGGGGTGGTTGTTCACCATCACCCGTCGCCGGCTCACCGATCACCGCCGCGCCAAGCACCGGCGCCTGTCGGACCCGGCACCAGATGCGGCGTTCGCGACCCTGTCGAGCGTCAGCGCGGAGACCATGGCGTTCACCGGCACGCTCGGCGACGAGGAGGCCCGCCGCATGGTGGAGTTCCTCCCCCACGACCAGGCCGAGATCGTCCTCCTGCGCATCGTGGCCGGGCTCGACGTGGACACGGTCGCCAGACTGACCGGCCGTCGCCCCGGGACGGTGCGGGTGATGCAGCACCGGGCGCTCAAGCGCCTCGCCAAGGAACTCGATCGGGACCGTAACGAACGGAAGGAGGCGAGCGATGGAACACAACGAGATGTTCAAGCACCGGGTCCCCCTCGATAGCGACACCATCGACCGTCTTCTGGACGGGCGCCTGGATCCGCACGACGCGCCTCCGGGCTATGTCGATGTGGTCACCGTCGTCCGCCATGCCGCCAGCGGGTTCGCCGCTGCAGAGGTCGACGACGAGCTGTTGAGGTCGATGGTGCACGCCATTCAGACCAGCCCCGCTCCGTCGACCGATCGGAAGCCCACCATGATCTCCAAGCGCCTCTCCGCCAAGGTTGCCACTGCCGCGGCAGCGCTCGTGCTGTCCAGCGCCGGCGTCGCCGCCGCCGCCGCCGGGAACCTCCCCGGCCCCGCCCAGGACGCAGTGTCCAAGGGCCTCGCCCACGTCGGCGTCGAGCTCCCCACCGCCGGCGACGACCACCCCACGGCCGACGACCACCCGACGGGCGAGGATCACGCCACCGGGACCGCAGACAACCCGACCGACGCCGACCAGCACGGCGCCGACGTGTCCGCCACGGCCCACGACACCGAGCTCACCGGCGCTGACAAGGGTGCCGCCGTCTCCGAGGTCGCCAAGGCCGGCCATGGCAGCGACGACGCCGAAGCCGACGAGGCCGTCGAAGCCGGCCAACCGGCCGAGCCCGGCTCCCAGGCCCCCGTGGTCACCCCGAACTCCGGCGGGACCGGCACGGCCAGTGACGCCAGCGGCGGCAAGAGCGACGTGGGCACCTCCCGGGCTCCTGCCCAGGCAGGCGCCGGGTCTGCCAACGCCGGCGACCACCCGACCGCCAGCAACAACCCGGGCACCAGCCACCGCCGGTAGTATGCACAGACATCCGCAGGTGGGGGGAGGGCCGAGGCCCTCCCCCACAACGACGTAGGAGAACCCGAATGCGCAAGGCGATGGTGGGCGTGCTGCTCACGATGATCATGGTCGTGGCGGCCGCTGTGGGTGCCGGGGCCGATCCCGCCTTGAGCGGTGACGGGTATGCCTTCGGCGGGACGATCACGCTGGCCGATGAGGAGGTGCTGCCCCCGACGCCCGAAGCTGCGGTGAGCGGCACGGGTGACGATGCCGACGAGGCCCTGATCGAGGTGCCGGTGGACCCGCTGGCCTTCAACGGCACGCTGAACGCCGAGGCGCACGTCCACCAGGCGGCCGACCTCGACTCGTTCCTGACGACGCACACCACAGCCGGTCCCTACAACGCCCAGGCCCTCGGCCAGGTCGAGGACCTCGAGGTGCTGATCGACGCCGTCGCCGCCGACGTGCCCCTCGTGAACGCCTCGGCGGTCACCGGCGAGGTCGTGGCCAAGTGCGTCGGCGACACCGTCGAGTACTCCGCCGACTCCGAGATCGTCGACCTCGACCTCGCGACCTCCGAGGAGATCGGCGATGCCCTCGACGAGCTGCTCGGCACGCTCTTCCCGGGCCTCGACCCGCTCGACCCGGTCCTCAACATCGAAGAGGGCGTGATCACCGAGCTCGACGACGGCCTCGCCATCGACGCACTGGTCGTCACCGTCCTCGACGCCGCCAACCCCGGGGCTGGGGTCGTGCAGGCCCGGTTCGGCCACGCCGAGCTCAGCGGGGTCGCCTGTGGCGAGCTGCCCGAGTGCTCCGACACCGCCGACAACGACGGGGACGGCGTGATCGACGCCCAGGACCCGGGCTGCCACACCGACGGCAACCCGGACAACCCCGACAGCTACAACCCCGACGACGACGATGAGTCCGACGGGGAGTGCGCGGACCGGGTCGACAACGACACCGACGGCACCACCGACTTCGACGACCCCGACTGCCACACCGACGGCGACCCGAAGAACCCGGACAGCTACGACCCCAACCGCACCGAGAACACCAAGCGGGTGCCTCGGCTGCCGCGGACCGGCTCGCCCATCCCCGTCGGCGCGGCCGCCGGCCTGGCCGGCCTCGGCCTCGCTCTCACGGCCCTCCGGCGTCGCACCATCGCCTAGGCACGCCGACCGCACAGCGGCGGTGGACGCGAGACCTGCGTTCCTGCGCTGTCAGCCGCCGCACAGCGGCGTCTGAGGGTGCAAGAACGCGGCAGTGGGAGGGGTTGCAGCTACGGGGCGCTCCCGGCGCTCCGGGCGGACCGCTCGCGCCAGCGCTTCCAGAGGTACGGGATGAGCAGGCTCATGAGGAGTCGCCGGAAGAGGATCGCCATGCCGGCCCCCTACCCCGCCCCTGCGCTTTTCAGGCGCTCGCGCATCTCGGGTCAGGTGAGGTGCGTGATCTGGTTGAACCCGTGCAGCGACCGGCGGGGGCCGGAGGTCGAGAGCCTCGTGATCGACGCAGGTGCGACGAACATCCGCCAGGCCACCTCGTCACCGACGCCGAGCGCCCACGCCACCGCCGCCTTCACCGGCGAGACGTGGGTGACGACGACGACGTCGTGCGTCGCTGCCTCCTCGGCGAGGTCCTCGCACGCCGCCCGGACGCGCTCGCCCAGCGCAGCGATCGACTCGCCGTCCTCCGGCGCGAAGGTGAGGTCGCTCGTCCAGCGCGACCAGAGGTCTGCGGGCACCTCGGACATCGGGACGCCGTCGAGGGCGCCGTAGTCGAGCTCGATCCAGCGCTCGTCGACCTCCACCGGGAGCCCGATCGCCGCCGCCGTCTCCCGCGTGCGCCGCAACGGGCTGCAGACGACGCGGCGCGACCCGGCGACCGCCGCCGCCAACGTGCCCGCCTGCAGGCGGCCGAGCTCGTCGAGCCCCGGGTCGTTGCGGCCCAGCAGCAGCCCGGACGCGTTGGCCTCGGTGCGCCCGTGGCGAACGACGATCAGCACGTCAGCGAGCCACGTCCCGCCCGATGCGCCCGGAGCGGAGGAAGGCCTCGCGGCGCTCGGGTTCGTCGAGCTTGAAGCGGCGGTAGCCCCACCAGCAGCACCCGGCGCCGACCAGCTCGAGCACCATCGTGAAGCCACCCCGACCCAGCTCGGGCAGGTCCGACGTGGACCACGAGGTGCCGATGAAGGGCCACCAGAACCCGTGGTCGTCGGTCCACGCGCCGTCCAGCACGAGGTGCAGCAGCATGCCGACGGGTAGGCCGAGGAGCTGGCGCTGCACGAGGCGGTGACCTCGCGCCCCGACCATCACGACGGCGAGGACGACGACGGCCCCGAGCACGCTGTGCAAGAGCCGGGGCTCGCCGAACGGGAGCTCGAGGAGGGCCACGAGGCTGCCGGCGGCCACGATCCGATAGTCCGCCGAGGGGCTGCCGAACACCGCCCAGACGACGAGGATCGACGGACCGACGAACCAGAGCAGCACGGCGGCGTCGCTAGCGGGCCAGGAGCCGGCCGCACTCCTCACAGTACGCCGGCTCCTCGGGCGGGAGCTTCTTCAGCCGGGCGACCTCGACGGCCGAGAGGGACAAGTGGCAGCCGCCGCACGATCCACCGACCAACCGGGCGATCGCGATGCCACCCAGCTTGGGGCGCAACGCTTCGTACTCGGAGAGGATCCCCGGATCGACGTCGGCGGCGATCCTCTCGCGCTCGGCCTGCACCGACGCCAGCTCGGCGTCGATGGCCACCTCGTCCTCGGCGATGCGCCCTCGCAGGCCCGCTGCGGTCTCGTCGAGCGCGGCTCGCTCCACCGCCAGGCGGGTGAGCGAGGACTCGAGCGGCTCGATCTGCTCCATGAGCTCGAGGTCCTGGTCCTCGAGCTGGCTGATCCGGCGGCGCAGCGCGGCGATCTCGTCCTGCAGGGCCTGCAGGTCACGCGGGTTCGAGATCGACCCGCTGTAGAGCGACTTGTCGTGCTGCCCGGCCTTGTCGACCATCGTGGCGATCTCGTCCTCGAGCCGCTTCTGCGATCGGACGAGCTCCTGACGGACCGCCTCCACCTCGACCATGCGGGCCTCCACTGCGACCACCTGGGCCATCGTCTGCTCCAGTTCGGCCCGAGCGGGGAGCGTGCGCCGACGATGGGCCAGCTGCTCGGTGGTCGTGTCGTGCTCCTGGACGGCCAGGAGGGCATCCCATCGACTCACCGCGCACGTCCTCGCATCGCGTCATCCTCGCACGCGCGTCGGGACGGGCCCGTCTCGCGTGTCCAGCCGCCTCAGCCGTCCTCGAAGGGAAATCCGGGTGTGAACCTCCCGTCGTCGCCCGGAGCGGTCGGAGGCGCCGATCTGGGTGCCGTCGTGGCTGGCGGCCGCTGCGGGGAGGGCGGCGTGGGCGGGAAGGCCACGCCGGGTGGCAGGGTGACGCCGGGCGGCAGCGTGACCCCCGGAGCCACCGTGACCGCCGGTCCCCGTCGGCGTGGCGGGACATTCGTGCTGCGGCCGCCGGTGTCGATGTTCGGCGGGAGCTCGAGATACCGGCCGGGCCGGGTCTCCGCAGCCGCCGGGTAGTCGCGCTCGGCGAGGCCTTCGTGCCACGCCCGCATGTAGCGGCCCCAGATCTCCGCCGGGTAGCTGCCGCCGGTGATGCCACGACCCCGGATGTACACGGACTGGTTGTCATCAGGAGACCCGAGCCACACCGCGGTGGCGAGGTACGGCGTGAAACCGACGAACCAGGCGTCGCTCGACTGCATGCCGGTACCGGTCTTGCCGGCGGCGTGCTGCCCGGGGATGCGGGCGCGGGTGCCGGTGCCGCTGAGCACGTTCGCCTCGAGCACGTCGGCGGCCAGGCGGGCGCTCTGAGCACTCGCGGCCCGCCGGACCTCGGCCCGGTGGGCGAAGATCGTCTTGCCGTCCGCCGCCTCCACCCGCTCCACGTAGTAGGGCTCGGCGTGGGTGCCATCGTTGGCGATGGCGGCCATCGCGCCCGCCATGTCCACCGGCAGCACCTCCTCGGTACCCAGGGGCATCGACACGACGTTCTCGAGGAGCGTGGAGATCCCCATGGACTGCGCCTGCTCGGTCACCTCGTCGATGCCGACGATCTGGCCGAGTCGGACGAACGCGCAGTTGGAGGATCGGAGCGTCTGTTCGAGGATCGTGCCGACGGAGCCGCCGCCGTTGTCGAAGTTGTCGACTTGGTACGGGTCGGGGCGGAGGCCGGGGATGCCGGTGAACTGGCACGGGCCGGCCCCGTTGACCTGGTCGGTTGGCACATAGCCGTTCTCGAGGAGCGCCAGGAGGACGAACACTTTGAAGGTCGAGCCTCCCGACCGGCCGACGCCGTTCGTGCCCCGTCCGGTCGCGATGTTGAACTTGTCGTCGGCGAACCTCGGGCCCCCGATCATGGCCCGGATGGCGCCAGTGCCCGGTTCGACGGAGACGACCGCCGCCGTTGCCTTGCGCTGGGCGCCGGTGACCTTGTCGTTCGGCGTGATCGGTATGGTGCCCGCAGGGGTGCCGTCGGGCGAAAGCTCGGCCAGCACCCCGTCACGCGAGGACTCGGCCATCGCTTGCGCGCGGGGGTCGAGCGTGGTGTGGATCCTCAGGCCACCGCGGAAGATCGCCTGCTCCCGCTCATCCCGGGTGGCGCCGAGGCGGGGGTCGTCGAGCAGCTGCTGCTTCACCTCCTCCACGAAGTAGGTGTCGGGGCTGGGCAGGACCTCGCGGATCTCGGACGGGAGCGGCGTGGCAGCGAGAGCTGTGGCGTCGGCCTGCGCGAGGCGCCCCATCTCCACCATGCGCCCGAGCGCGAGGTCCCGGCGCGCCTTCGACGCCTCGGGCTGGCGGATCGGGTCGAACGTGCTCGGGCTGCCGATCATCCCGGCGAGGAACGCCGACTGGGGGACGTCCAACTTCGCTGCATCGGTGCCGAAGTAGGTCTCGGCGGCTGCCTGGACACCGTAGGCCCCGTTGCCGAAGTAGATGGTGTTGACGTAGCGCTCGAGGATCTCCGCCTTCGTCATCGTCTCCTCGAGGCGCTGGGCCAGCACCGCCTCGCGCGCCTTGCGGTCGATGGTGCGGGCATCGCCGACGAGCTCTGCCTTGACGATCTGCTGGGTGATCGTCGAGCCGCCCTGGACGGTCTCGCCCTCGTCCACGTTGCGGACCAGCGCCCGCAGCGTGGCCCGCAGGTTCACGCCGTCGTGGATGAAGAACTCGGCGTCCTCCACGGCGAGGATCGCGTCGACGAGGTGTGCGGGGAGGGCCGTGATCGGGACGGGCTGCCGGTCGATCTCAACGTGCAGCGCGGCCAGCACGGATCCGTCGGAGGCCAGCACGTACGACCGCTGGTCGAGCGGGCCGAGGTCCAGGTAACCCTCCGTGGACGTGCCGGCCCGGGAGAACCCGACGGCGGCGGGCACCAGCGCCACGCCCAGGGCCGCGAGGCCGAGCCCGGCGATGAGCACGATGACGGAGAGGCGGAGGAGGAGGGGGGGAACCATGACGTTGAGGGCTTCGCCGCGACCGATCGTACCGGGGATAGCGTGCCCGCCCATGGCGCACCCCCGACGCTTCCGGTTCGGCCTCCAGCTAAGCACCGCCCCCTCCGGGACGGCGTGGGCCGAGCTGGCCCGCCGAACCGAGTCACTCGGCTACGACACGCTGTTCCTGCCCGACCACTTCGGCGACCAGCTGGCGCCCATGCCCGCGATGATGGCGGCGGCCGACGCCACCACGGACCTCAAGGTGGGCGCTCTCGTCTTCGACAACGACTACAAGCACCCCGTCGTGCTGGCCAAGGAGCTGGCGACGATCGACGTGCTGTCCGGCGGCCGGGTCCAGGTCGGGCTCGGGGCCGGCTGGATGAAGACGGACTACGAGCAGTCCGGCATCCGCCAGGACCCGCCCGGCGTGCGGGTCAGCCGCATGGAGGAGGGGATCGCTGTCCTCAAGGGGTGCTTCGGCGCCGACGCGTTCTCGTACCACGGCCAGCACTACTCGATCACCGGGTACGACGGCCGACCCAAGCCGCTGCAGGCCCCGCTGCCGCTACTCATCGGGGGCGGCGCCAAGCGGGTGCTGTCGATCGCCGCCCGCGAGGCCCATATCGTCGGCATCAACCCCTCGATCCTCAGCGGGCAGATCGATGCCGCCGCCGCCCAGGACGGCGCCGCCGAGGTCACCGACCAGAAGGTCCGATGGGTGAGGGACGCGGCCGGTGACCGCTACTCCGACCTCGAGCTCAACATGCTCCAGTTCGCCGCGATCATCACCGAGGACCGCAAGGGCACGATCGAGAGGATGGCGCCGCTCTTCGGCCTGCCTCCCGAGGCCGTCGAGACCTACCCGCACGCCTGCATCGGCAGCGTGGAACAGATCGCGGACGACCTGCGGTACCGCCGGGACCGGTGGGACGTGTCCTACTTCGTGTTCCACGGCGACACGATGGACGCGATGGCGCCGGTCGTCGCGGCGCTGCGCGACACCTGAGCCGGTGAGCCCGGGGTCCGACGTGCGCCTCGCGTTCGCGGGGGCAGGGTGGATGGCGGCCGTCCACGGCTACGCCATCGAGCACGTGCCTGGTCTCAGCATTGCGGCGGTCGCGTCGCGGGATCCCTCCCGGGCTGCGGAGGCCGCTTCCCGAGTGGGCGCAACGGCCTGCCGCTACGACGAGCTCCCCGCCGGAGCGGACGGGGTGGTGGTGTGCACGCCACCGCGCCAGCACGCCGAGCACGCCCTCGCCGCCATGGCCGCCGGGACGCCCGTCCTCGTCGAGAAGCCGCTCTGCGCCACGTTGGAGGAGGCGGACCGGCTGGTCGCCGCGGCCGAGGCCGGCGGGCACCTCGCGTACGCCGAGAACCTCGTGCACGCGCCGAGCGTGCGGCTGGCCCTGGCCCACGCGGCGCAGCTCGGAGGCATCGACCTGATCGACGTCCGAGCCGTCCAGCCGCGGCCGACCTGGGGGGACTTCCTGTCGGAGTCCTGGGGCGGCGGAGCGCTCTTCGACCTGGGCGCCCACCCCCTGGCCATCGCGCTCCTCCTCGCAGCGCCGGCCACGCCCGTCGAGGTGCGCGCCGTGGTCGAGGGGGCGGCCGACCACCCCGTCGACGAGCACGCCGAGGTCTCCATCCGCTTCGACACGGACGCAATGGCACGCGTCGTGGCCAGCTGGCGCGGATCCGGCAACCCCGTGTGGGACGCACAGGCCTCGGCACCGGACGGCGTCGTCCGGCTGGAGCTGCTCCCCCGGGTGCTCCTCGAGCGCAACGGCGCCGAGGTGCGCCTGCCCCCGCTCCCCGAGGGCGTGCCCGCCCCACTGGAGGAGCTCGGCTACCTCGGCCAGATGGAGGCCTTCGCCCTGGACGTCGCCCGCGGCACCAGGCCGGAGCTCGGCGCCGGCTTCGGGCGCAGCGTGCTCGACCTCACCTGTGCCGCCTACGCCTCCGCCAGCGCGTCTGGCGAGTGGGTCGACCTGCCCTACGCCGGACCTCGTAACCAGGCGCCGATCGAGCTCTGGCGCCGTTAGGTTCGGCGGGTGCCCAGGGGACCCCAGGAACAGCGCCTGCTTCGGCGCGGCTTCGCGCTCCTGTGGCTGTCAGTGAAGACGCAGCGGACGCCGTTCATCCTCTCCGTCAGCGGTGCCGCCCTGTTCGCGGTGATGGCTGTGGGCGGCACCGTCGTGCTCGGCCGCATCACCGATGAGGTGCTCGAGCCCGCCTTCCAGGGTGGTGCCGATCGCGGGGCGGTCGCGGTCGGCGCCGGTGCGCTCGTCGGGGCATCCCTCCTGCGCATGGTGGGCGTCGTCCTCCGGCGCTACTTCGGCCAGATGGCCCAGCGCCGCATGCAGGTCCACTGGTTCACGCGCGTGACCGACCGGTACCTGCGGGTGCCCCTCCGGTGGTTCGAGGAGCACCCCGCCGGCGAGCTGCTGGCCCACGCCGACGCGGACTGCGAGCGGTCCACCATGGCGATGCAACCCCTCCCGTTCTCCCTCGGGGTCCTGGTGCTGATCGTCGTCGCGACGGTGCAGCTGGCCGTCGTCGACCCCGTGCTCATGCTCGTCGGGCTCGCGCTGTTCCCCAGCCTGGCCATCATCAACAGCGCGTACACCCGGCGGGTGGAGCGCCCCGCTGCGGCCGCCCAGGCGCGCGTCGGCGACGTGTCCTCCGTGACCCACGAGAGCTTCGAGGCCGCCCTGGTCGTGAAGACGTTGGGCCTCGACGGGCGGGAGCGGGAACGGCTCCGCTGCGCCGCGGAGGGCCTCCGGCAGGCCCGGGTGGAGGTCGGCAACCTCCGGGCGTCGTTCGAGCCCGCCCTCGACGCGCTGCCGAACCTCGGCACGATCGTCCTGCTCTGGGTCGGCGCCTGGCGCCTGTCCACCGGCGCGGTCACCACAGGCGAGCTGGTGCAGGCCATGGCGCTGTTCGGCATCCTCGCCTTCCCGTTCCGGATCGTCGGCTTCCTCCTGGAGGAGCTGCCGCGAGCCGTCGTGGCCCATGACCGCATCGCCGGCGTGCTCCGGGCTCCGGACCGGGTCCGCCCGGCCGAGCCGCGCCCCCTCCCGCCGGGGCCGGTGGAGGTCGAGCTCGACGACGTGACGTTCGCCTACGGCCACGACATCGTGCTCGAGGGTCTGGCCGCCCGCGTCGCACCGGGCGAGGTGGTGGCCCTCGTGGGCTCCACCGGGAGCGGCAAGTCAAGCGTCTGCAGCCTGCTCGCCCACCTCGTCGACCCCACCGCGGGCGAGGTGCGCCTGAGCGGCGTGCCCTTGTCAGAGCTCGATCCGGACGCGCTGCACCGCGCCACTGCGCTCGTCTTCCAGGAAACCTTCCTCTTCGGCGACAGCGTCCGCGAGAATCTCACCCTCGGGTCCCCGATCGGGGACGACGAGGTGTGGGCCGCCCTGGACGTCGCCCGCGCTCGGCCCTTCGTGGAGCGCCTGCCCCACGGCCTCGACGAGGTGATCGGCGAGCGCGGCGTCACCCTCTCCGGAGGCCAGCGGCAGCGCCTCGCCCTCGCCCGCGCTCTCCTGCGGCGACCCCAGCTGCTGCTGCTCGATGACGCCACGTCAGCGGTCGACGCTCGCGTGGAGCAGGCGATCCTCGCAAGGCTCCGCGGCCGGACGGAGGCCACCACCCTCATCGTGGCCCACCGCGTGTCCACCATCGCCCTGGCCGATCGGGTGCTCCTGCTGGAGGACGGCCGCATCGTCGCCGACGGCACGCACCGGTCGTTGCTGCAGGTGCCCGCCTATGCCGCGCTCGTGCGGGCCTACGAGCAGGATGCAGCGTGAGCCACGAACCCCTCGACGCCGCCCCGGCGGAGACCCCTCGGCGCGATGCCCACGACGCAGCGGTCGACGCCCTCGAGTCCTCGGCGCCCGCCGGCGGCAGCGACCACGAGCGCCGCCACCGTGAGGCCACCCCGGAGGAGGACGCCCTCCAGGATGCGGGCGCCGTCACCGTCCTGCGTCGCGGCGTTGCAGCCACGCCGGAGCTGCGGGAAGGGCTGCTCCTCACGGGCCTGCTCGCGATCCTCACCGCGGCGGGCAAGCTGGCCGTCCCCATCCTCATCCAGCAGACGCTCGACCGCGGCGTGCTCGGCGACCGCGGGTACCGAGCGGGGTTCGTCGCCGTGGCCTGCGCCGGCACCGCCCTGCTCACGATCGTCCTCTACGCGCTCAACCGCGGGACGTTCCGCCGCCTCGTGCGCGCCGCCGAGGCGAGCCTCCTCGGGTTGCGCCTCCGCACGTTCTCGCACATCCACCGGCTGTCGATCGCCGAGCACGTCGACCACCGTCGGGGCGCGCTCGTCGCCCGCGTCACCAGCGACGTCGAGACGCTGGCCCAGTTCACCGAGTGGGGCGCCGTCGCATGGATCGTCGACTCCACGCTGCTGGTCGCCACGCTCGCCGTCATGGCGGTCTACTCGTGGCAGCTCACCCTCGTTGCCATGGCGGTGTTCGTGCCGCTCCTGCCGCTGCTGCGGGCGCTGCAGCGGCGGCAGCTGGCTGCCTACGACGACGTGCGCAACGCCGTCGGGGGCACCCTCTCCGAGGTGTCGGAGCTGGTCAGCGGCGCCCCCGTGGTCCTCGCTTACGGGCTGGAGGGTCGGGCCCGCCGCCGGCTCGATGCGGCCATCGACAAGCAGTACCGCGCCCACCTGCGGGGCGCGAAGTGGTTTTCGATCATGTTCCCGCTGGCCGACCTGTTCGGCGCCGTCGCCCTCGCCGCGGTCGTGGCCGCGGGTGCGATCAACGGCGAGGCCTGGGGCCTCGGCTTCGGCGAGCTGGTCGCCTTCCTCTTCCTGGTGAACCTCCTGCTCACTCCGATCTCGCAGCTCACCGAGATCCTCGACCAGACGCAGACGGCGATCGCCGGCTGGCGGAAGATCCTCGGCGTGCTGGCCACGCCCGTCGACGTGGAGGAGCCCGTGGACGGTGCGTCGCTCCCGCAGGGGCCGCTCGCCGTCGACCTCGAGGGCGTGCGCTTCGCGTACCGGGAGGGTGGCGAGGTGCTGCGCGGCCTCGACCTCCACCTCCCGGCGGGCTGCACCGTCGCCGTGGTGGGCGAGACGGGTTCGGGGAAGACCACCATCGCCAAGCTGCTGTGCCGGCTGGCCGATCCCACGGCGGGCGTCGTCCGCGTGGGCGGCGTCGATCTGCGCGAGGTCGCTCCGGAGAGCCGCCACGCGCGGATCCGGATGGTGCCGCAGGATGGCTTCCTCTTCGACGCCCCGCTCGCCGACAACGTGCGGATGGGTCGGGTCGACGCCACCGACACCGACGTGGACGCGGCGTTCGCCTCGCTCGGCCTCAGCGGTTGGGTCGACGACCTGCCCGGTGGCATCCACGCCTCCGTCGGCGAGCGGGGCGGCAACCTGTCGGTGGGCGAGCGCCAGCTCGTGGCGCTCGCTCGGGCCCAGCTGGGCGACCCAGGCCTGCTCATCCTCGACGAGGCCACCTCTTCGGTGGATCCCGAGACGGAGCAGGCCCTCGCGAACGCCCTCGACCGCTTGGCCACCGGCCGCACCGTGGTCAGCATCGCCCACCGGCTGTCCACGGCCGAACGGGCCGACGTCGTCGTGGTGGTCGACGCCGGTGAGATCGTGGAGCACGGGCCGCACGCCGAGCTGCTCGGACGGGGTGGCGTGTACTCCGGGCTCTTCGAGAGCTGGCTCGGCAACACCCGCGCGGGCTAGGGCGGGCGACCGCCCGTCCCCTAGCGTCACGGCGTGGAGGAGCTCATCGTCGTCGCGCTCGGTGGGTTCTGCGCGTCGATGATCGACGGAGCGCTCGGCATGGGCTTCGGTCCGACGTCGTCCAGCATCCTCTTGAGCACCGGGCTGTCCCCGGCCGCCGTCTCGACCACCGTGAACCTCGCCAAGGTGGCGACGGGCATCGCCGGGGGCGTGGCCCACTGGCGGTTCGGCAACGTCGACCGCCGTCTCGTGATCAAGCTGGCCGTCCCCGGCTGTGCCGGGGCGCTCGTCGGCGTCACCGTGCTCGCCAACGTCGACGGCGACAACCTCCGGCCCACCCTGGCCGCCCTCCTCCTCGTCGTGGCCGTCCGGATGCTGATCCGGTTCAGCCGGCCGCTGCCCATGCAGCCCGACCGGCCGCCCGTGGCCGGTGACCGCCCCGTGTTCGACGAGCGCGGCACCGCTGTCGCAGCTGCCGCCGGCGGCATCACCAACGGGCTCGTCGGCGCGTGGGGCCCGGTCGTGACGCCCTTCCTGCTGCACCGGGGCCTGGCGCCGCGCTTCGCCATCGGGTCGGTGAACACCGCCGAGGTCGCCGTGGCCGTCGTCGCCTCCGGCTCGCTCCTGGCGTCGCTCCAGGGCGATGGGGTGGAGGCCGACATCGTCCTGGCGATGCTCATCGGCGGGGTGCTGGCCGCGCCTATCGCCGCCTGGGTGATCCGCTTCATCCCACCGCGCGGCCTCGGCATCGCCGTGAGCGGGCTGCTGCTGTGCACGAACGTGCGGGAGCTCTCGACGTGGGCGGAGATCGGCGCCGAGCGGTGGGGCCTGTACGCGACGATCGTGCTGGCCTGCGCCTACGCGGGGATTCGGGGGAAGCGGCTGGCCGGAGCCGCAGCGGCAGCTGCCGCCGACGATCCTGCCTAGCTCCCGTCGTCGGCCAGGCGCGCCCGGATCCACGTCGGCACCTGGTCGCGCAGCAGGTCGCCGGCCTCGGTGAGCAGGTGGCCGGCCCCGTGGCAGACCACGAGCTCCGCCGGACCCCCGGCCAGCTGGCACACGACCTCGCTCGCCTGCACGGGGAGCAGCTCGTCGACGTCGCCGTGGAACGCCAGCAGCGGTGCGGTCAGCCCACCCGCCCCCTCACAGCCCGCCGACTGGGTCGCGAAGGTCACGACTCCACGGCCCCACTCTCCGATCGCCATCGCTGCGCGCACGGCGATGGCTCCCCCGAAGCTGTGCCCGCCGGTGACGAAGGACCGGGCACCCGCCCGCGCCGCGAGGCCCGCAGCGGCGACCAGGTCGACGGTGCAGAGGTCGAGGTCGTTCGGGCGACGCCACCCCACCCGGAGCACGCCGATCCCGCTGGCCGGCGCGGCCAGCTCGGCGCCGAGCCAGTGGTACAGGCCGTCGGCCGGACCGAGCAGCCCGCCCATGGCGCCGCCTCCCAGCACCACTGCCGCCGGCGCGTCGACGTCGCCGTGCCAGAGCACGGTCAGCAGGCCACGCATCGTGAACAGCTCGAGGTGGCGCAGGTCGGGAGCCAGCTGCACCTCCTGACGGGCCAGTTCCCCGAGCATCTCGAGCGGTCCCGCCACGCTCAGCCGCCCGCCACGCCGAGGATCGCCTCGACCTCGACCTCGAGCTTCCAGGCCGGATGCAGCAGCGCCGCCACCACGATCGTGGTGTTCGCCGGGCGGACCTCGCGGAACACCTCGCCGTGCACCTCGGCGATGGCGTCGAAGTCCGCGGTGTCGACCAGGTACACCCGGGTGCGGACGACGTCAGACAAGGTGGCGCCCGCCGCCTCGAGGGCGGCGCCGATGATGGCGAAGCACCGACGGGCCTGCGCGGCCGGGTCGGGGTCGACCGTGCCGTCGGGCGACTGCGGAGCGGTGCCGGCCACGACCACTCGGTCGCCGGCCCGCACGGCGCGGCTGTAGCCCATGCTGGTCTCGAAGGGAGACCCCGACGAGATCAGCTGTCGCTCGCCCATCGACGCACCCTACCGGTGGCGACCCGGGGCTCGATGGAGTAGCCATCTCGACCGTGCCCCTGCTCCCCCGCCACCGCTTGCGCGACGCCTCTGCCGCGCTGGCCCACCGCGTGTGGGGTTGGATGCGCTGGGCCGGGGCGATCGGACCGCAGGACCGCCTCGGCCGCCGCTTCGCCGAGCTCGGCGCCGGCACCCTGCTGGCGTTCCCCCCGGGCGACGTCTTCGGCGAGGAGCACATCGCCCTCGGCGCCGGCACGCTCGTCGCGGCCCACGTCTCGCTCTCGGTGGGCATGGCCCCCGGCCAGTCCCTGCCCCCGGGCGCGGTGAGCCCGGTGCTCCGAATCGGGGACCGGTGCTCCATCGGGCGCGGCAACCACCTGGTCGCCCACCGGTCCGTCGTCATCGGCGACAACGTGATGACCGGCCCGAACTGCTACGTCACCGACCAGAACCACGTGTACAGCGACCCGACCGTCCCGGTGGGGCAGCAGTGGCCGGCGGAGGACCCGGTGATGATCGGCTCGGGCTCCTGGCTCGGCGCCGGAGCCGTGATCCTGCCGGGCACGGTGCTCGGCCGGAACACCGTCGTCGGCGCCGGCGCGGTGGTGCGCGGCACCTTTCCCGACCACGCCGTCCTCGCCGGCGTGCCGGCCAAGCTCGTGCGCAGCTACGACCCGGACCGTGGCTGGCAGCCAAAGCTGCGCGATCTCCACATCGAGGCGCCTGCCGACTGGCCTTCGGCCCCGCGGTAGCGGTTCGCCAGGACGCGCGCCGGCAGCTGCCGTGCGCCAGGGGCCGCATCGTCGGCCATGATGGCGGCCTGAGGCAGGCACGCCGTCGAGCAGATCCAGGGGGACGAACCATGAGCACCACCGCCAGCAGCCCGATCGAGGTGGTGCAGGCGTTCTGCGACGCGATCGCCGGCGGCGACCTCGACCCCGTGATCGCGTTCTTCACGGACGACGCCGTGTACCACAACATCCCGCTGGAGCCCGTGGTCGGACCGGACGCCATCCGGGCCACGATCGAAGGGTTCACGGGGGCGGTGGAGTCGCTCGAGTTCAAGGTGCTCGCGATCGCCGCTGCAGGCGACACCGTCCTCACTGAGCGGATCGACGTCTTCCGCTTCCCCGGGAGCAGCATCGACCTGCCGGTGATGGGCGCCTTCGAGCTGCGCGACGGGCGGATCGCCGCCTGGCGCGACTACTTCGACCTCAACCAGTTCATGAGCCAGCTGCCGCAGGGATGACGCCGTGGCGACGGGTGACCTGCTCGTCGTCTGGCACCCCGTCCCCGCTTCGGTCGCCGCCCTGCGCGACGCGGTCCTCGCCGGCTTCTCGGACGCGGCGACCTCGCTCCCCGTGCGGTCGCGGTCGGCGCCCGATGCCGGGCCGGACGACGTCGAGGCTGCAGCCGCGGCCGTGCTCGTCACCACGGAGAACTTCGGCGCCGTGTCCGGCCTGGTGAAGGACTTCCTCGAGCGGATCTACCCGTGGTTCGAGGAGGTGCCGGATCGGCGGCCCGGTCTCCCCTACGTGGTCATCAGCAAGGGCGGATCCGACGGCACGGGCGCCGTGCGCGACGTCACCCGGATCCTCACGGGGCTCCGCTGGAAGGAAGCGCTCCCTCCGCTGGTGATCGCCGGCCCCCTCGCCGACGACGATGTCGCCGCTGCCCGCGACCGGGCCGCCACGCTGGCGATCGGCGTCGACACCGGCGTGTTCTGACCGCCAGACTCCACGGATGGCCGCCATCGAGCTCGTCGTCACCGATCTCGACGGTACGCTCTGGCACACCGACGACGCCGTGCACCAGCGGGTGGCCGACGCGATCCGGGAGCTCGAGGAGCGCGGGGTGCCGCTGCTCGTCGCCACCGGCCGTCGCCTGGCGTCGACGCGGGCCCCGCTGGCTGCGATCGGCCTGGCCCCGGCGGCCGTCGTCCTCAACGGCGCCCTCGGCGTCGACCTGGCCACCGGCGAGCGCTTCCACCGCGCGCCCTTCCCGACCGCGCAGGCCGAAGCTGCGCTGGGGGCCTTCCGATCCGTCGGGCTCGATCCCGTCGTCTACGTCGACCACCCACGCTACGACGCGTTCCTGTCCCCCACCCCCTCCACCCACCCCTCGCACGTCGCCGCCCTCGGCGACACCGCAGGCGTCGACGACCTCCAGAGGGTCGCCCGGGAAGAGGCGGTCCTCGGGTTCGGGATGATCGGCGTGCCGCACGGCGACGGCGTGGCGTCGGAGGGGGCACTCGGCGGCCTCGCCGAGGTGCACCTCGACCGCTCCCTCGACTACCCGGGGCAGGCGAGCCTCACCGTTGCGCCCCGCGGCCAGTCCAAGTGGGACGGCGTGCTCGCGTTCTGCGCCGCCCAGGGGCTGCGGAGCGACCGGGTGCTGGCGGTCGCCGACGGTCCCAACGACCTCGAGCTCCTCGCCAACGCCACGGTGGCGGCGGTGCCCCGCGTCGCGCACCCCGCAGCCCTCGACCGCGCCGACCACGTGATCCCCGCGGCCGCGGACGGCGGCTGGGCCGACATCCTCACGCTGCTCGAGTGACCGGCGGCGTCAGCCGCCCGCCGTCGCCGGGCCGCTCAGGCGTCGGGCGATGCGTCGTCGTCATCGGGTTCGGCGAGCAGACCGGCGGTGGCGGCCAGCGCCGTCGCTAGGCCGGCGGCCCGCTCGACCACGGCCGCCAGGTAGTGCTCGGCCACCGCTCCCTGGCCCTGGAGCGGAGGGTCGCCCAGCGAGCGTAGCAGCGTGGTCGGCTCGACGGCCGGGACGATCGGCGACGGATCGGCGAGCTGCGGTACGGGGCGCCACAGGTCGACACGCTTCGGCTTCGACCCGGAGCGGCGGCGCCCGGACTTCCGACGGGGGGACGGGGTGTTCACGTGTCCTCCTCCGTGAGGAGCGTGTCGGGACGCAGGCCCAGGGCCACGCGCAGCTGGTCGGCGTCGAGGTCGGACAGCGAGCTCGACTTCGGCAGCACGAGGTCGGCGATGTGGCGCTTGCCGGCGACGACCTCCTCGACGCGCTCGTCGACCGTTCCCGGGCACACCAGGCGGTGGGAGACGACCGTGCGGGTCTGGCCGATTCGCCACGCCCGGTCCCGCGCCTGATCCTCGACGGCCGGGTTCCACCACCGGTCGTAGAGGACGACGTGGCTTGCCGCTGTCAGGTTGAGGCCGGTGCCGCCTGCTTTCAGCGACAGCACGAGCGCACCCGGGCCCTCGCCCTGCTGGAACTCCTCCACGAGGCGGTCGCGGGCACCTCGCGCCAGCCCGCCGTGGTAGCAGGCGATCGGCACGCCGGTGACCTCGGTGAGGTGGTCCGCCAGCTTCTTGCCCCACTCTGCGAAGTGGGTGAAGACGAGGATGCGCTCGCCGGCCGCGAACACCGACTCGACGATCTCCTCCAGCCGGGCCAGCTTGCCGGAGCGCCCTGCGAGCGGGCGGCCGTCGTCCTGGTAGTTGGCCGGGTGGTTGCAGATCTGCTTGAGCGCAGTGATGGCGGCGAGGATGGCGCCCTGCTTCGGCTCGCCGCCGGCCTCGGCGGTGTTGACGACGAGGCCGTCGAGCACGGCCTGGTAGAGCCCGATCTGCTCGGGCGTCATGGTGCAATGGTCGAGCTCGTCGATGCGGTCCGGGAGCTCGGCGGCGACGATCGGCTCGCTCTTGGTCCGGCGGAACACGAGGATGCCGTTGAGGGCGCGGAGGGCGGCTTCGCCCTCGCCCGACAGCTGGCTGATGAACGCGGGACGGCTGCCGACGAGACCGGGGTTGGTGTAGTCGAGGATGGCCCACAGGTCGCCGAGGCCGTTCTCGATGGGCGTCCCGGTCAGGGCGATGCGAGAAGGCGACGGGATGCGCCGCAGCAGCTGGGCTGTCTCGTTGGCCGGGTTCTTGATGGCCTGCGCCTCGTCGAGCACCACCCGTGACCACGTGGTGGCCGCCAGGGCGTCGACATCGCGGACAGCGGTGCCATAGGTGGTGATGACGACGTCGGCGGACGCCACCTCGGCGCCGAGCTGCTCGGCGGACGCGCGAGAGGCGCCGTGGTGCACGACGACCCGCATCTGGGGCGTGAACTTGGCCGCCTCGGCCGCCCAGTTGCCCACCACGGCGGGCGGGGCGATGACCAGCGCCGCGCCCCGGTCCACGGTGCGGGCCAGGTGGGCGAGCATCGTCGGCGTCTTGCCGAGGCCCATGTCGAGGGCCAGGCAGCCGCCCAGCTCCACGGCATCGAGGAACCCGAGCCATCCGAGCGCCTCGGCCTGGTAGCCGCGCAGCTCGCCGATGAACCCCTCCGGGTTGGTGACCGGGTCGGCGGACGCCTCGCCGGCCTTCTGCAGGAGCTCGCTGGCCCAACCGCTGCCGTCGACCACGACCCCGCCGGCCAGCCCCACGCCCTCCAGCCCGACGGCGTGACGGAGGATCTCCGCGCCCGTGAGCTGCGTGCGCTGCGAGCGCTCGGCCAGGGCGGCCGCCGCCTCCTTGAGGTCGGCCCGGTCGAGCTCGACCCACCGGCCCCGGGAGCGGACGAGGGGACGCGCCTCGGCGGCCAGCTTGGCGATGTCCGCGGCCGACAGCTCCACGTCGTCGAAGACGGCCGACCACCGCACGTTGCTGAGCTGGTGGGCGCCCACCACGGAGTCGCCCGTCGGCTCGGTGAACATCCGCAGGCCCGGTGACGGCTTGCGACGGGACAGCACGGGCACTCGGGCCTCGAAGCCGGCAGCCTCCAGCGAGGTACCGGTGACGGTCATGAGCTCCCACGCCTCGGTCTGGCTCAGGTACACCTGGCCGCGACGCATGCCGCCGGGCCGCAGCAGTGCGGGCAGTATCCGTTCGAGCCGGGTCAGGTCGTCGGCCAGGGGGGTGGTGGCCCGGCTGTCGGTGAGCGCCTGCTCGACGGGGAGCAGGTTGCCCTCGGCTCCGGGGCCGAGGACCGAGAGGAACCAGGCGTTGCCGCTGTCGGGCGGATCGAGCTGGACCACGAGCCGACTGCGGGCCGGGCCGAGGACGGGCTTGGCCCAGCGGTCGAGTCGCTTCGACACCTCGGCTCCGGCGGCCACCGGCGCGTCGAAGGCCGATCCGTCGAGCCGCGTGATGAACGCCTCGGCCACCGCGGGGGTCGTGTGGGTGGTCGGCGGCGGGGCAGGGAGCGTGAGCCGTCCGGCGGCCTCACGGACGATGGCGTCGACCACGGCGCCGAGGACCTCGAGGGTGGTCGCCTTGGCGTCGGCGGGGGCCAGGACCGCGATGGCGCCGGGCATGGCCGCGGTGAGCTCGTCGAGGAGCCGGGCGTCGACCAGGGCCGGGTTCCACCGGACGGCCAGGTCGAGCGTCTTGCCGTTGGGGCGCTTCGTGCCGCGCAGTGAGGGCACCACCGACCCGCGGGCAACGAGCCGCACCGCCTCCACAGCCACACGTCCGAGCCAGGTCACGCTGGCCCCGACGCCGGCGCCCCCGAGGCCGCCGCCCACCGCCACGAGCCAGCCGAGCGACTGCTCCACCGGGATGCTCAACGCCGCCGCCCGTGCGCCGGACGGCAGCACCACGTCGCTGTGGACGGTCCAGCCCAGCTCCGGACCGCCGATGGCCTCGAGGCGATCGGCCAGCTGTCCGTTGTGGGCGGGCGCCGTGTCCGGACCGGCGGCCCACACCACGACCTGGCCCGACTCCCACGACGCCTGCAGGCGCACCTCGCCCGACGGGTCGGCAGCGGCGACGGCGGCGATGGCGGCGACGGGATCGACGACCTTGGTGAGAAGGTCGTAGGCCGCGTCGAGCCGGGCCAGCTCCTCTTCGAAGTCCGCGACGACCTGGTCGCGCTCGGGCCCGCTCAGGTGGCGTACGGCGTCGAGCTGGTCCTCGGTCTCGTCGAGCAGCCGCTCGAGCGTCAGGCGCCAGCCGCGCGGGTCGGCCTCGAGCTGCGCGAGCTGATCGGTGGTGGCCGTGCCCTCGGCCGCCGCCCATGCGGCGTCCTCCAGAGCGCGTGTTGCTTGGTACATCGTCGTCGGTGGCCCCCCTGGGCCATCGCTCCCGTGCCACCTCGGCTCGGGAGCCGTCCGCTGCCGCTGCCGGCATCTCGAAGGGACCCCGGACCGGACCCCTCCACCGCCCGGGCAGGGCGGGAGACCAACGGGCTCAGGCTACCCCGCCCGTCGCAGCCGCAACCAACCTCTCGGGGACGCGCGCTCAGGCCGCGGACGCAGGAGCGACCAGCGGCCACGGCCGCTCGTGCTCCACCGCCAGCGCCACGTCGAACAGCCGAGCGTCTTCGTGGTGGCGGCCGAGCACCTGCATCCCGATCGGCAGCCCGTCGATCGTGCCCGCCGGGATCGACACCGCCGGGTTGCCGTAGATGTTGGCGATGATCGTGAGCGCGCCCATGTTCACGAGGTCGGGGAACCGCTTGGACGCCTGGCCCAGGAGCGACGAAGGCAGCGTGGGCACCAGAGCGGTCAGGAGGCGCGTCCCCAGGAGCACGCCGCGGAAGGCGACCTGGGCGGGGCGGTTGGCGAGCGCCCAGTCGAGGAAGCTGGTCTCGCTGCTGCTGCGCGACGCCTCCGCCGGGAAGGCCGGCCCCGGGTTGGTGGCGGCGATGATGAAGTCGACCTGCTCGAAGGCCCGCGCCATCTCTTCGTTGGCGAGGATCCGGAGCTCCTCGGCCACGGCCGCCGTCCGGAGGTTGTAGAGCGACTCGGACATGCGGAGCCCCATGGCGACCTCGTCGGTGAGGTCGTCGGCGCACTGCGGCCATCGGTCGCCGAGGTCGGCCAGGAGGGTGGCGAGGTTTCCCATCATCCACTGGGCTGCGAGGTTGGGCGGCGAGACGGGGAGGTCGACCTCGACCATGCCCGTGTCGCCGAGGAGCGCCTTGGCCTCGGCTCGGATCCGGGCCTCCACCCCGGGCTCGAGCGTGACCCCACCGAGGTCCGGGACGATGGCGACCTTGCAGGCCCGGAGGTCGTGGGACCCGAGCCCCGCCTCCCAGCCGCCCGCGGAGGGCAGGCTCGAGGGGTCGTAGGGGTCGAACCCGGCGCACACGTCGTAGTACCGGGCCGCGTCCCGCACCGAGCGGGAGAGGTTGCCGAGCACCACGGTGTTCGGGCGCATGAAGGCGTGCGGGCCCCGAGGGATCCTCCCGAACGTGCCCTTCATCCCGAGCAGCCCGGTGTAGCCGGCGGGGATGCGGATGGACCCTCCGCCGTCTCCGCCGCTGGCCAAGCTCACGAGGCCGCCCGCCACGGCGGCCGCGGACCCGCTCGACGAACCGCCGACCGTTCGGCCGTGACGCCACGGGTTGTGGGTGACGCCGTTCATCTTGGTGACGCTGACGTTCAGGCCACCGAACTCGCTCGCCGTCGTCTGCCCGACGGGCACGGCGCCCCCCCGCTGCACGAGGCGCTCCGCGTGGTGCGAGGTCCGGGTGGCGATGCGATCCTTGTGGACGAGCGACGCCTCGGTCCACGGCCAGCCGGTGACGGGCTCGAGCTCCTTGATGCCCGCCGGCACGCCGCCGAACGGCAGCGTGACGTCCGCCGTCGCGGCCGCCGCACGCGCGTCGTCGGCGTGGACCTGGGCGAAGCAGTTGAGGTCGGACTGCTCGATGGCGGTGAGCGTGGCCTCCAGCTCGTCGGCCGGATGATGGTCCCCCGATCGGAACGTGTCCACCAACGAGCACGCATCGCCCTGCCAGGGAAGGTCCGCCATGCCCTCCATCCTCGCCGATCAATGCCCGTGGAAGGCCATCCGGCCCCTGCGAGTCGTCAGTGCCACCCGAACAGGTGCACGATCCAGGTGGCACCGTTCTGGGTCACGGCGCCGACACCGTACTCGCCGGGCCTCCCGACGCGGATGTTGGCGAGGTGTGGCGACGAGGCCAGCCAGCTCTGCCACACCGCCCCGGATCCCTCGGAGTTGAACCCGACGTTCTCGCCGTGGCGGCCACAACAGGCGTCGGCCACGATCCTCTCCACGTCCTCCTTGGGCCGGTGCGACAGCTGCCCGTCGTCGGCCATCTTCTGGGCCCACTCCGCCGCAGCCTGGTCGAGGCGGGCGTTGCGGGTCACCCCCGGCAGCCCCTGGCTGGCCCGGTACGAGCAGAACCGGTTGGCGATGTCGTCGGCGGCGGCCGAGCCTCCGCCGGGGTTGCACGGCCCGTCGCTGGGGGGCGGGGGTGCGGTCGCAGGCGGCTGGGTCGGAGGCGGCTGGGTCGGCGCGGACTGGGTCGCACGTGGCGGTGAGGTCGACGGACGACGACTGGTGGGCGTCGCCGCCCGCGTGGTCGGCGGGCCCGCCGTGGTGGTGGGGAGGCTGGCCGGGTCGACGGTGCTCGTGGTCGTCGCGATCGTCGACGAGGTGGTCGCCGGACGGCGCAGGGTCGTCGACGTGCTCACCTGTCCCTTGTCCGTCTCGACGCCGAGCGGATCGTCGCCGTCGGCACCCGTGACCGCCGTGAAACCGAGGATCAGCGCCACTGCGACGACGAGCGCCAGGGTGACAGCGAGCACGCCTCGCTGCCCCCCGTCGAGGTGTATCCCTTCTCCCATGCGCACAGGGTACGGGCGGGCTCCGGGGCGTGCAGGCGGAGGAACTGCTCGAACGGCCCGAACCGCCCGAACCACAGGGCCATTTCGTGACTAGTCCGTCGCGTCCGACGGCATGACGAGTCACCCTTGGCCCTTGACCGTTGGCAGGACCGGCGCGACGGTGGGACGGAGTACCAGACACCGAAGGGGGGTCTGCGGATGCACGACGACCCGGCGACGATGGAACGGTCACCGCCCGGTCATTGATCTGCCCGCGCCGGTGTCGACGTACCTGGCGGGCCCGCCCACTGCATCCAGCACGCTTCGACGGCTGGCTCCGCGGGACCCGTGAACGGCCACTTCGACCCACCGGTGTGGACCCACAAGAGGCTGGGCCTCGGCAGAGGCGGACCACCCGGTCCGTGCCCTCTGCCGAGGCCTCGTCGCGTTTCCGGGAAGGTGCCCGGGCTCGGCGCGCGTGCTGGCCCACCGGCTTCCAGAACTCTGGCGACAACGAGCAGCGGCCACGCCGCCGACGAGCTGCTCGAGCAGGACACCACCACCTTCCGGGACCGGGCCGGGCGCGGGCGAGCGGTCGCCCGAAACGCCTTCGGCTGACGCACCTTGCGGGGGGGG
>JAUXRW010000101.1 GCA_030681555.1 Acidimicrobiales bacterium | reverse complement strand
CATCGGCACGCCAGCCCACCCACCGAAATCCGACACGCCCGGGCCCGGGCGCCCCAAGGGCACCCGACGACCACCACGAACCCGCTACCCCGCCATCAAGAAGGCAGCCTGACCGCGCCGTCCGAGGTTTAATCGCAAGCTGAGAACGACAGCTTCAGCTTCGTTCCCGTGCGCAGCTTCGCCCGAGCTGTGATGAGCAGCCCGTCTGGCGAGTTCGCCACACGCAGTCCGAACTGGTCCGGGGTCCCACCGCTGAGGGCCATCTCCTCGAACTGCTGGAACAGCTCCTCGTTGGCGAGGGTGATGTCCTTGTACCAACGCTGGAGTTCTGGCGTCGTGTACAGCCTGCACAGATCGCCGTAGCCGGGACGGAACCCGAACCATCGACCCATCTGCAGGAGCGTGTCGTACATCTTCGAGGCCCGCAGGTAGTAGCTGACCGAGAGCCCTTCCAGCGTCAGGCCCCGGGAGAGCTTGTCGCCGCCGATGGCGATCACCGACAGCCCGTTCTTGCGTCGCTCGTAGTACTCGAGGGCGTCCTGGGCGGTCCCGTTGATGACCTTGATCTCGATCTTCGACACGGCTGGATGCAGTTGAGCCAGAACCTGGTCCCACGGCACTGGCGGGAGCGATTCGTCTCCAAAGGCATCCGTCGTCGGCGCCATGTCGTCGGTCCAGAGCTGCTTCAGCTCGTCGATCAACGCTGGTGGCTTGGCGCCCCCGGCGAACTCGATCTGGTCTTTGAAGTACTGCAGCTCTTCACTGAGGATCTCGCGAACCTGGCTCTGAACGTCGGTGAAGCGGGTGACGTGCACGAGCATCGAGTTGTGTTCGTTGATGTCACCACGCGCACGGCGAGCGGCACACGAGAGGATGTACGTGAGGAGGGCGCGACGAAGGGACTCCGGGATCTCCGTGGGGACGATCCAGGTCTTCTTGTGGCCGGAGGGGATCCAGTCCTCGCTGTCGGTGATGTCCCGCAGGATCGGCAGAGGCTCGGAGTAGGCGATGCCGCGGGCCGGGTCTTCGGTGAGCCCGAAGACCCGGTCGGCGCCGACGTACTCCGACGACTTCTTCAGACCGATGATGAAGCTGCGAGGGAAGAGGTCCTCCCCGTGCTTCTCGGTCTCGCCGTCCTTGAAGATGAAGATGTTGGCGAACGGCGTCGCCGTGTAGCCCACGTAGGCCGACTGGTCGAAGCTGTTGAGGAGCTTCCGGATCGCCGCGTTGATGGCCGTGGGGTCGACCTCTGCGTCGAAAGCGCCGGCCGCGTCGAAGGTGTTCTTGGTGTTGACCGAGGCGTGGTCGCATTCGTCGTCGATCACGAGGATCGGGACGTTTGGGACCCGGGCGACGGTCTCACCGTGGGCCACCACAGCGAGGTTGGCGGTCGCCCAGTCCGTCAGGTTCTCCAGGATGCTCTTGTGCTTCTTCACGACGAGGATGACGGGGTCCTTGCCTCCGATCGTGACGCCGACACCTTGGGCGACGGTCCTGTTGAAGTCGCCCTTCTCGGCGCTGGTGGTGAGCGAGTGGACGTGGTGGAACCCGGCATCGAGCATCGCCCCGGCACCCATCCTGGTGTTCGTCTGGTCGAAGTCTCTGCGCCGCTGGGTGTCGAACCCGAGGAAGCCTTCGTCGAGCCTCAGCTGTGTCTGACTTCGGAGGCTGTTGTGCACGCCAGCGAGAACGACGATGAGCTTGTAGCCGGCGTCCGCCGCCTTGCAGATGAGTCCGGTGTAGTTCGCTGTCTTGCCCGACTGGACGTGTCCGACGACCATCCCGCGGCGGTCCCACCGCCCTTCGCGGGTCGGGTCCTCGAGGCGCTTCAGGATTTGGTCGGTCACGTCATCGAGGCGGCGGACGACCGCGGGAGCGAAGTCCTTCTCCTCCTCGAGCCACGTCCGGTAGCGGCTCCAAAAGCTCCAGGTGATGGAGGCCGACTTGTCGGCCAGCCACTCGACGTGGTCCTCGTCTCCCTCGAGTGCGGTCGGTGCGTCCACCCAGACGTCGCATGCCGCCTCGACCTCACGGATGAGGCGTTCGCGGTCGATGCCGGGGCGGTCGACCTCCGGCTGGACGCCGATCATGGCGTCGACCGCTTCGATGACGGCCTCCCGGGTGACCTCTTCTCGGTTCTTGAGAAGCATCAGCGCCATGCGCTTCGTGGTGGTGGCCGCTGGAGACATGGTCATCAGGGTTCGTCCGTTCCGTCTTCTGGGTCGGTGGCATCGTCCACGAGGGTTTCGATGATCTCGGGGAAGAGGTTGAAGGGGTCGGTCGAGGCGAGCTTCGCCAGTGCGTCCGCCCGCTTCATGCCGCCATCCCGGAAGGCCTGGTAGAGCATCTGCGCCGCCTTGCGGAGGTTCGCCTCGTTGCCCTCGTAGGGCTTCGCCTGTTCCTCGTCTCGTTCGGAGGTGTTGATGGCGATCAGCGGGATCGGCACGGTCTCCTCAACCAGCTTCAGCACGGTGTTCGCCTGACGTCGCTGCGTCGGGTTGAGGGAGGTGAGGAAGTTCGCTACGAGCGGGTGGGCACGGTTCAACGCGTAGGTGATCTTTCCCCGACGAAGACCCTGGCTCCAGGTCTGCTCGATCCCTTGCGCCTGTTTCCGTGTGAGTGCCTTCCCTCGGTAGCGGTAGACCTCTGACGCCTTCGAGCGAGCCGCGGTGGCGATCCGGCGCAGATCTCGGCGCAGGGGACCGGGCGGATGAGCCATCGACTTCCGCACGTCGATCTGCCAGTGCTCATCGAGCGTGTTCGGCAGGTCGACGGCGATGCGGACGAGCTTGTAGTGCTCCTCCTTTTGGAAGGGCAGCCCGAGGTAGTCGCCGGCGACCAGCAGGCGGTCGTTGCGGTACACGTAGAAGCCTTGGAGGTCGTTCCAGCGGCCTCCAAGACCAGCTCGGGCGAAGTCCTCGTCGGTGAACCTGGACCGGTGCGGAAGCACGAACGGCTGGATCCTGATCTGTTCGCCTTGGAACGGAAGTTGCTCCGGTTCGAGCCGTTGGAGGCCAGCCATCCCGGTCACGAACGGGTCCCACGGCTCCACCACTGAGCCGTTCACGTGGAAGGTCACCTTGCGTCGGCCGACCATGAACCGGTGGTAGGTCAGCGCGAGGTGCTCCTTCACCGAGCGCGCGAGTTCGAGGAACCGCTTGTGTGCGTCCACGTCGCTCTCGTCCTCGTCGTCGGACCCGAGGATCCGGTCGAGCTTCTCCCAGAGCACGACCGTGCCTGACTTGGCGCCTTGGAGCCGATTGAGCGTGCTGTGGTCCGACGGGTCGACGGGGAGGAGGCGCCACTCGTGGCTTGCGCCGACCACGTCGAGATCCCAGCACCATCCGGTCGGTGACCCCTTCTTCGGGAAGCTCATCACCGAGGTACGTCGGCACTGGGAGAACGAAGCGGTCTTCAGCCCGAGCCCGAAACGCCCGAGGTCTCCGCGGTCACGTTCCTCCAGCGGGCTACGGCTTCCCGGGCGCATCGCCTCGATCAGCGCGTCATCGTCCATCCCTGCGCCGTCATCCGAGATCGCCAGGGTGCTTTCGTCGCCGTCCCAGTCGAAGTCGACCCAGATGTTCCGGGCGCCGGCAGTAAGGCTGTTGTCGATGAGGTCGGCAACGGCGGTTTCGGTCGTGTAGCCGAACGCTCGGAGCGACTCGATGAGCGCGGACGGTTCCGGGGCGACGATCCGGTACGCGTCCGTACCTGGGTCCTCCTTCTGCCCTGTCATGTCCGGAGCGTCCGACCCGTGCGGGTGCGGCCGGCTGCCATCGGTGAACCCATCGTCGACCGAGCGTAGGCAGAGCGTGTGACACCGGGCGCGTGCACCTCTTGCGTCGCATGTCGACCGGTTCGCCTGTTGCTCATCCCAAACCCCTCCCACCCGCCGGCTCAGTTTGGCAGGCGATGTGGGAGGCGGTCGTGTGGCCGGGGGACCTGTCGTGGATCTCGAGGGCTACCGGACCCTGCCGGTGGCGGCGAAGCGCAGCACGACCCAGAGGATGCCGATGAGGATCACCGGCGCTGCGGGGCCGAGGACGGCGCCCATCAACCATGGTGAAATGCACACGGCCGCGAGCGCTGGCACGAGGATGCGTCCCAGCGTGGGAAAGCGGCTCCGAGCCTTGCTGTGGGCGTACCCGAGGACGGCGACGACTACCAAGGCGCCCGAGGCGAACCCGGCGTACCCGTCGGCACGGATCCCGTCCACGATCATCGGGAGGAAGATGGGGCCGGCGCCGGCGACCACCAGTCCGACGAGCGCCGAGCGGATCTCACCCGCGAAGCGGTAGCCGAGGTGGCCTCGTCTGCTGGCAGCCCACACGGCGAGGCCGAGCCCGAGGGAGATGAGGCCGTAGCCCGACGGCATCAGCGCATCCTCTGGAGCTCGTGGATGATCCGTTCGTAGCTGGAGATGGTGCGCAGGTTGCGCTCGATGTCGCTGCGCATCCGCTTCACGTCGCTCTTCGAGCGGGCGATCCGACTGTCGGCGTCTGGGAAGGACTTGAAGTTCGTCCGCCCTCGTTCCTCCGACTTGATGGCCTGCCCGATGCGGTCGTTGTCCTTCCGCAACTTGGCGATCATGTCCCGCTTCTTGTCGATCTCCTTCTGAGCGTCTCGGGTTGTCACGGTTCCTACCGGCCCCGTCGCGGAGGGTTGCCCGACGCAGACTTCGAGTCGTGGTGCTTGTCGGTCTTGCTGGTGAAGTTCTTCGAGCGACGGACCTCCTGCGCGTCCTTCCGCTGGAGCGATCGCTGCTTGCTCTGAGCGCTCTTGTTGGAGCGGTCCTGCTTGTTGGCCATTTGGTTCTCCTGGTTCGGGTTGATGTCAGATCGGATGGTCACGGGGTGGCGGCGTCTGCGTCGGCGATGCGCTCAGCCATGGAGGCCTGCTCGGTGGGGTCCGGGGACTCGCACGCCAGCACCTCGGCTGCACCGCGACCGAGGCCTAGGAGACCGGGGTCCAGCTCGACGAGTGCACGCGCCCCGTCGAGCCGATGTTCAACGCCGAGCAGGCGGAACTCGATGACCGCTAGGTCGGCGTGGAGGACGTGGCTGGCCAGGTCGGGTCCGGTTGAGCCAGGGGGCAGGGGAACCATCCACGCGACCCATGCCGTGAAGAGGCACAACACAGCCCCGGCGAGGCAGCCCACGATGCGGATGATGCTGAGCAGTCGGATCACAATGCGGTCTTCTCGATCGCTTCGACGGTGTCCCTGGCGACCCGGTTCACTGTTCGCTGGGTCCTGACGACGTCGAGCTGTGCCCGCTGCCTCTCGATCGCTTCCTCGGCTTGGAGGCGGGACCGACGGAGGACCAGTCCCACCTCCTCCAGGGCAGCGACGATCAGCAGAGCGGCAACCGCCACCAGCACCACGACGAGGACGACGACGGCAGGGCTGGTCATCAGTCCTGCGCGTCCAGGTCTTCCTCGAGGGCGGCCCGGATCTCGCGCTCCTTGGCGGAGATGGCGAAGGCGGCCATCCCTCCGGCCATGCCTCCACG
>JAUXRW010000076.1 GCA_030681555.1 Acidimicrobiales bacterium | reverse complement strand
GGTCGATCGCGAACCGCACGTACTCGAGGCCGTCGGCGATGGTGAAGGCCAGCTCGAGGTCGGCCGTCGCGCCGGCCTCCTGCATGTGGTAGCCGGAGATGGAGATCGAGTTGAACCGGGGCATGTGGCGCGCCGTGTGCTCGATGATGTCGGCCACGATCCGCATGCTCGGCGCCGGCGGGTAGATGTAGGTGTTGCGGACCATGAACTCTTTGAGGATGTCGTTCTGGATCGTCCCGCTGAGCTGGTCCTGGGTGACGCCCTGCTCCTCGCCGGCCACGACGAAGCTCGCCAGAACGGGGAGCACCGCGCCGTTCATGGTCATGGAGACCGACATCTTCTCCAGGGGGATGCCGTCGAAGAGGATCTTCATGTCCTCGACCGAGTCGATGGCGACGCCCGCCTTGCCGACGTCGCCGACCACCCGCGGATGGTCGGAGTCGTAGCCCCGGTGGGTGGCCAGATCGAAGGCCACCGACACGCCCTGCTGGCCGGCCGCCAGGTTGCGCCGGTAGAAGGCGTTGCTCTCCTCGGCCGTCGAGAACCCGGCGTACTGGCGGATCGTCCATGCCCGGCCGGCGTACATGGTGGCCCGCGGTCCCCGCACGAAGGGCGCGAACCCCGGCAGGCTGTCGAGGTGCTCGACGTCGGCCAGGTCGTCGGCGGTGTAGAGCGGCTTGACCCCGATGCCCTCGGGCGTCTCCCACACGAGCGTGTCGGGGTCGTTGCCCTTCAGGTCCTTGCTGGCCAGGGCCTTCCAGTCGTCGAGGGAGGGTCGGTCGTCCATCGGACGGGAAGCCTATGGCCAGGCCCTGGAGCGAGCAGAATCACCGGATGCCGGCGTCGCTGTTCAGCTTCGAGGACGTCGTGCTGGAGGCGGACCGCACCCGGATCCTCGACGGCGCCACCGCCGAGGTGCCCGACGCCGGCATCACGTGCCTGGTCGGCGCCTCGGGGAGCGGCAAGTCCACCCTGCTCCGGCTGTGCAACCGCCTCGAGGTGCCGACCTCGGGGGTGGTGCGGTTCCGGGGAGCGGACGTCGCCGACCTCGAGCCGCTGGCGCACCGCCGCCGCGTCGGCATGGTGTTCCAGCGGCCCACCCCCTTTCCGGGCACCGTCCGCGACAACCTGCAGGTGGCCTGCCCCGGCGCGTCCGACGAGGAGCTCGGCGCGGCGCTCGAGCGGTCGGCGCTGCCGGCGTCGTTCCTCGACCGGGTCGCCGACGACCTCTCCGGGGGCGAGGCGCAGCGGATGTGCCTGGCCCGCACGCTCGTCACTGGGCCTCAGGTGCTCCTGATGGACGAACCGACGTCCGCCCTGGACGCCTCGGCGACCGGCATGCTCGAAGAGCTCGCCTGCGGCGTTGCGCGCCAGGGTGTCCCGGTGGTGTGGGTGACCCACGACCTCGCGCAGGTGGAGCGCATCGCCGACCACCGCCTGCTGGTGGAGGCCGGGCGGGTGTCCGATGGGTGAGGGTGCCATCGGGTGGGACGGCCTGGCCGCCTCGCTGGTGCTCGTGGTCGTCGCCGTGGTCGTGTCGTTCCGCCGGTCGCTCGGCCTCGAGGGCACCATCCTGTGGGCCTGCGTCCGTGCGATGGTTCAGCTCCTGCTGGTGGGCTACGCCCTCGCCGTCCTCATCGACGACGACACCCCGGTCGCCGCCTCGTGGGCGTGGGTCGGCGTGATGCTCCTGTTCTCGGCCGTCACGGTGCAGCGCCGGGCGCCCGAGGTGCCGGGCGCGTTCGCCCTGGCGCTGGCGGCGATGGGTGCCTCGGCGACCCTGAGCCTGGCCACCGTGTTCGGGCTGGGCATCTACCCGGTTGCCCCGCGGGCCATCGTGCCCATCGCCGGGATGATGATCGGCAACTCCATCAGCGGCACGGTGTCGGCGGCCCGCCGCGTCATCGCCGAGCTGTCCGACAACCATGCCGAGGTGGAGGCCAGGCTCGCCCTCGGCCAGCCGTGGTCGGACGCCTCCCGACCGTACGTGCGGGCCGCGCTTCGCACCGCCCTCACCTCGCAGATCGAGAACACCAAGGCCGTCGGGCTGGTGCTGCTCCCGGGCGCCATGACCGGCCTCATCCTCGCCGGCACCGACCCGGTCGACGCCGTGCTCGTGCAGGCGGCCGTGATGTTCCTCATCCTCGGCTGCGTCGCCACCAACGCCTCCGTCGTGGGCATCGGGCTCACCCGTCGGCTCTTCACCAGCGACCACCGC
This sequence comes from Acidimicrobiales bacterium, assembly GCA_030681555.1. Classification (GTDB taxonomy): domain Bacteria; phylum Actinomycetota; class Acidimicrobiia; order Acidimicrobiales; family VFJN01; genus VFJN01. The sequence continues at coordinate 45,708 of JAUXRW010000076.1, read as the reverse complement.
CTGGCTCGGGTCACGCGGCGGGCCGTCTGAGCGCTCCGGGTCGTCCTCTAGCCTGCGGGCATGGCGTTGCGGCTGGCGATCATCGGCGGAGGCCCGGCGGGCAACACGGCGGCGAGCCACGCCGCCCGGCTCGGTGCCGAGGTCACGCTCGTCGAGCAGCACGTCATCGGCGGGGCGGCCCACCTCTGGGACTGCATCCCGTCCAAGGCGATGATCGCCACGGGCGGTGCGATGGGGGTGATCACGCGCTCGGAGGAGATGGGCCTCACCCCGGTGAAGGCGGCGCTCGACCTCGACGCCCTCCGCCAGCGCATCGGTGACATCGAGGCTCGCCTGGAGGGCGACACCCGCCGGCTGCTCGAGAGCCAGGGCGTCCGGCTCCTCGCCGGTGCCGGCCGGCTCACGGGCCCGCACTCCCTCGTGGCCGAGACGGCGGACGGCGAGGTCGAGGTGGAGGAGGCGGACGCGATCCTGCTCTCCACGGGCAGCCGCCCCCGGATCCCCGACTGGGCGCCGATCGACGGCGAGCGCGTGCTCAGCACCCGCCAGGCCTATCCGCCGCCGCGGCTCCCCGAGCACCTCGTGGTGATCGGCTCCGGCGTCACCGGGGTGGAGTTCGTCCACATGTTCAGCTCCCTGGGGAGCCAGGTGACGCTGATCGTGTCTCGGCAGCAGGTTCTCCCGCAGAAGGACCCCGAGGTGGCGGCCGCCCTCGAGGAGGAGCTCCTCCGCCGAGGCGTGCGGCTGCTCAAGGGGGCCCGCGCGGAGGGCATCGACGTCGCCGGCGACGTCGTCTCCGTGCGGTGCGACGACGGCCGCGTGGCGACAGGCTCGCACGCCCTCCTCGCCATCGGGTCGCTGCCGAACAGCGAGTCCCTCGGCCTCGAGGCGGCGGGGGTGGCGAGCGACGACGGGGGCTACGTGCCCATCGACGAGTCCTGCCGCACGAACGTGCCCCACATCTACGCGGCCGGCGACCTGTCCGGGAAGTTGCCCCTCTCGTCGGTGGCGTCGATGCAGGGCCGCCGGATCGCCGAGCACGTGATGGGCCACCACGGCCGGAACGACCGGGAGCTCGACTACGACAAGGCGGCGTCGGCGATCTTCACCGTGCCCGAGATCGCCGACGTGGGCCTGGCGGAGGCGGACGCGTTCGCCGCGGGGCGGAAGGTGCGGGTGACGAAGGTGCCGTTCTCGGCCTCGCCGAAGGCGCTGATCGAGAGCCACAGCAAGGGGTTCGTCAAGATCGTGAGCGACCCGAACACGGGCGTCGTGCTCGGCGGCTCGGTGGTGGGCCGGCATGCTGGCGAGCTGGTGTCGGTGATCGCCGTCGCGGTCACGAACGGCCTGCGGGTGGCCGACATCGTGGAGAGCCTGCTCGTGCACCCGTCGCTGTCCGAGGTCCTGGCCGAGGCCGCCGAGTAGGTGGTCCTCGTCGCCCTCGCGGCCGCCGGCCTGCTGGCCCTGGCCGGCGCCATGAAGCTGCTGGAACCGACGATGACGGTCGGCGCGCTGCGGGCCATGGGGCTGCCGTCGTCGCCGCTGCTCGTGCGCGCCGGCTCGGCGGTGGAGCTGAGCCTCGGCGTGGGGGCCGCGGTGCTCGGCGGCACCGTGCTCTGGGGGCTCGTGGCGGTGAGCTACGTCGCCTTCGCCGTCTTCGTCGCAGCGGCCCTCGCCTCCGGAAGGCCGATCGGCAGCTGCGGCTGCTTCGGTCGCGCCGACACCCCGCCGCAGCGGTGGCACGTCGCACTCAACGCGGCCCTGGCCCTGGGCGCTGCGGCGTACGCGCTGGGCTGAAGCCGGTCGGCCTACTCGATGACGACCACGATGTCGCCGGGTCCCACCGACTGCCCTGGGGCGACCTTCACCTCGGCGATGGTGCCCGCCTTGTCGGCGCCGATGTTGTTCTCCATCTTCATCGCCTCGAGCACGCACACGGCCTGACCGGCCTCGACCGCCTGGCCGACCTCCACGAGCACCTTCACGATCGTGCCCTGCATGGGCACGGTCACCTTGCCGCTGCCCGCAGCCCCGACGCCGGCGCTCGCGGCCCGGCGCGGACGGGGTGCGGCGGCGCCGGCTCCAGCTGTGACCACGCCCATCGGGATGTCGGGCACCCACAGCTTCACCGCGAAGCGCTTGCCGTTGATCTCGACGTCGACGTCGCGCTGCACCTTCGGCGGCTCGTCGTCCGTGGCCGCCGGCGTGACCGGAGCGCTGACCGTCGAGAGGTCGAGCCGGTCCTCCACCCACTTCGTGGAGTGCTCGCCCGCTCGGAAGTCCTCGTGGCGCAGGATGGCGAGGTCGGCGGGGATGGTGGTGGCGACCCCCTCGATCTTCATCTCCTCGAGGGCACGGATCATGCGGTCGATGGCCGTCGTGCGGTCGCTTCCCCACACGATCAGCTTGCCGACGAGGTTGTCGTAGTACTGGCTGACCTCGTCGCCGGCCTCGTACCCGCCGTCCCAACGGACCCCGAAGCCCTGCGGCGGCACCAGGGTGGTGATCGCCCCGGGGGCGGGCAGGAACTTGCCGCCCGCCGGATCCTCGGCGTTGACGCGCACCTCGATCGCCCAGCCCCGGAGGTCGACCTCGTCCTGCGTGAACGAGAGCGGCTCGCCGGAGGCGACGCGGATCTGCTCGCGGACGAGGTCGATGCCCGAGACGAGCTCGGTGACGGGGTGCTCCACCTGCAGCCGGGTGTTCATCTCGAGGAACCAGAACTCGCCGTCCTGGAAGAGGAACTCGACCGTGCCGGCGTTGTAGTAGCCACAGGCCTTGGCGACCTTGACCGCTGCCTCGCCCATGGCCTGCCGGGTCTCGGCCGGGAACTCGGGAGCCGGGGACTCCTCGATCAGCTTCTGGTGGCGGCGCTGGGCGGAGCAGTCCCGCTCGCCCACCCACACGACGTTGCCGTGCGTGTCGCCGATGATCTGCATCTCCACGTGGCGCGGCCAGGTGAGGTAGCGCTCGACGTAGCACTCGGCTCGCCCGAAGCCCTTGAGCGCCTCGGACTGCGCCGACTCGAGGGCGGCCGCCGCCTCCTCCTTGGCGTCGACGACGCGCATGCCGCGGCCGCCGCCTCCGTACGCAGCCTTGATGGCTACCGGCCAGCCGAACTCCTCACCGAAGGCCACCACCTCGTCGGCCGAGGAGAGGAACTCGGTGGTGCCGGGCACGCCGTTCACCCCTGCGGCCTGCGCTGCGATCCGGCTCGAGACTTTGTCGCCCATGACCTCGATCGCCTCGGGCGGCGGGCCGATGAAGGCCACGCCCCGCTCGGTTATGGCCCGGGCGAAGTCCGTGTTCTCGGAGAAGAACCCGTAGCCGGGGTGGACGCCGTCGGCTCCCGACTGGTCGATGACCTCGAGGATCCGCTCGGTGTTCAGGTAGCTCTCGGCGGCCGTCTGGCCGCCCAGCGCGTGGGCCTCGTCGGCCAGTCGGACGTGCAGCGCCTCCCGGTCGAGCTCGGAGTACACCGCCACCGTGGCGATGCCCATCTCCTTGCAGGCGCGGATGACCCGGACGGCGATCTCGCCCCGGTTGGCGATGAGGACCTTGGTGAGCACGCCATATGGTTACTTGCGTGCCGTCCACACGTGCCACATCAGCTCTGGCATCGGGTCCGGGCAGCAGGTTCTCGGCCATCCGCTGGCGGGAGCAGACGGCCTCCACGAACGCCGACGCCCTCGCCGAGGCACGGACCGGCCACCCCGAGGGGCTCGTGGTCGTGGCGGACCACCAGACGGCCGGACGCGGTCGGCAGGGTCGCACGTGGACGGCCCCGCCGGGCGCGTCGCTCCTCGTCTCGGTCCTCCTGCGGCCGCCCCGAGCGGTCGTCGAGGCCTGCGCAACGGCGGTGGCGGTGGCCGCCGCCGAAGCCGTCGAAGAGGTCGCCGGATTCGCCCCGCGCCTCAAGTGGCCCAACGACCTCGTCTGGCCTGGCGACGGGTCGGGGCCCGACCGCAAGCTGTCCGGGATCCTGGCGGAGGCGGACTGGGCGGAAGGCGGCACGGCGGCCGTGGTGGTGGGCATCGGCATCAACGTCTCGTGGCCGGCTGAGCTCCCCGCCGAGCTCGCGGACATCGCGATCGCCTGCAACCACATCACGGACCGGGCGGTGGACCGCGAGGACCTGCTGGTCGCGCTGCTGCAGGCGCTCGATCGGCACTACACCGCGCTGGTGGCCGACGGCGACCGGCAGGCCCTGCTCGACGAGTGGCGCCGCCGATCCGCCACGCTGGGTCGGCGCGTGCGGGTGGAGCTCGACGACGAGGACGTGGTCGGCACCGCCGTCGACGTCACTCCGGACGGCCACCTCGTGGTCGCTCCCGACGAGGGCCCCGTCCGGACGTTCGCCGTCGGCGACGTCATCCACCTCCGCACCCCCGTTCTGTGAACCGGATTCGGCAACAGCTGCCGAGTTCGGTTCACAGAACGGAGCGCCTACGTCAGGGATCGGAGGTCGAGGCGGCCAGCTCCGCGAAGGCCCGAGCCGCCATCGCTGTGCGCGGCCCGGGCGCCGTGATCGTGCGGCCGTCGACGCAGTGGACGGGCTGCACGTCGCGCCCGGTGGAGGCGAGGAAGACCTCCTCGGCCTCCGACAGGGCCTCGATCGGAACGTCCTCCTCCAGGGCGTCGGTGACCTCCAGGACAAGGTCGCGGGTGACGCCCGCCAGGCACCCGGCGCTCAGCGGCGGCGTGAGCAGCCGTCCGCCCAGCACGACGAAGACGTTCGAGCCTGTGCCCTCACAGAGCATGCCCACCGTGTTCGGGAACAGCGCCTCGGTGCACCCGCCCGCCTTCGCGAGAGCGAGCGCACGCACGTTCTCGGCGTACGACGTCGACTTGATCCCCGCAACGGCGCTGCGCTCGTTGCGCGGCCACGGCACGGTGCACGCGGACGTGGTTGCGGCCGCAGGGGCGAGGGGGCCCGTGGCCACGATGACGGTGGCCGGGCCGTCGCCGCGGTCGGACCCCAGCGGCGCCGGGCCGCCGGTGACGGTGATGCGCACCCGCGCCAGCGGCGGCGGGTCGTCTCCCAGCACCGCAGCCATGGCGCCGCGGAGCTCGTCGTCCGTCGCCCCGATGTCGAGGCTCAGCGCGTCGGCCGAGGTGTGGAGGCGGGCGAGGTGGCGCCGCGCCGCGAAGGGCACACCCTGCACGGCCTTCAGCGTCTCGAACACGCCGTCGCCCACCGTGAGCCCGTGGTCGAAGATCGACACCGTGGCCTCGGAGGCGGGCCGGAGGGTGCCGTTGATCCAGGCGAGATCAGCGGTCATGCCACGATCCTGACGCGACGTGGAGCAGCCGGCGAGCCTTGAGCTCGGTCTCGTCCCACTCGTCGCCGGGGTCGCTGTCCCAGGTGATGCCGGCGCCGGTGCCCAGGTGCAGCTGGCCGTCGTGCACCCAGAAGGTCCGGATGGCCACGTTCAGCTCGCCCGCCCGCTGGTCCGCGTCCACCCAGCCGACGGCGCCGCAGTACACGCCGCGAGGCACCGGCTCGAGCCGCGCGATGTGCTCCAGGGCGGCCACCTTGGGCGCCCCCGTCACCGATCCGGGCGGGAACGTCGCCCCGATCGCCTCCGCCCACCCGCAACCGTCCCGCAGGCGCCCGGTGACGGTGGACACCAGGTGGACGAGGCCGGGGTGCTGCTCCACCTCGAGCAGCCCCGGCACCTCCACCGACCCGAAGTCGCACACCCGCCCGAGGTCGTTGCGCACGAGGTCGACGATCATCACGTTCTCGGCGCGGTCCTTCGCCGTGAGGCCGGCCGCAGCCTTCGCAGTGCCCTTGATCGGCCCTGAGGTCACCACGTCGCCGTTGAGGCGCAGGAAGAGCTCCGGAGAGGCCGAGGCCACGGCGCAGCCGGCGGACGGTACCCGGACCACGGCGGCATAGGGCGCGGGGTTGCCCTCGGCAAGCACGGCCCCGAGGGCGGCGACGTCGCCGCCCTCGGGCATCGGCGCAGAGATCCGCCGGGTGAGGTTCACCTGGTAGACGTCGCCGGCGGCGATGGCCGACCGGATCTCCTCGACGCCGGCCCGGAACCCCGCCTCGGCCAACGAGCTCGACCACGCATCGGGGGCGGGGCCCTGCCACGGCGGACCCGGCCAGGGCCGCGCCGCCCGCACCTGAGCGAAGCGGGCGCAGGTCGGCGGCCCCTCGAACGGAAGGACGACCGCCCAGAACCCCGCCGAGTCGAGCGCCGAGAGGTCCGACGTCACGTCGCACAGCTCGGTGGCCAGCCGCCCGCCGACGACTGCGAGCGCCGGCGGAGCGGCAGGCGTGGGCGGCATCCCCGCAGCGTACGATCGGCCCCGCATCCCGCCGGCACCGGTTCGGCGGGCACCGGACCGGGAGGGCCAAGGGCCGTGCACGTCGAGTTCACCGAGGAGCACGAGGCCCTGCGGAAGGTCGTCCGGGGGTTCGCCGAGGCCGAGATCGCCCCGCATGCCGAGGCCTGGGACCGCGACCACACGTTCCCCGTCGACGTCGTGCGCAGCATGGGCGACCTGGGGCTGTTCGGCATCCCTTTCCCGGAGACCTACGGCGGCGGTGGTGGGGACCTCACGATGCTGTGCATCGCGATCGAGGAGCTGGCCCGGGTCGACCACTCGATGGCCATCACGCTGGAGGCCGGCGTCGGTCTGGGCGCGAACCCCATCTACCGCTTCGGCACCGAGGAGCAGCGCCAGACGTGGCTCCCGGACCTCTGCGCGGGCCGGGCGCTCGGCGGCTTCGGCCTCACCGAGCCGGAGGCCGGCAGCGACGCCGGCGGCACGCGCACCACCGCCGTCCTGGACGAGGCGGCGGAGGAGTGGGTGCTCGACGGGGAGAAGGCGTTCATCACGAACTCCGGCAGCGAGCTGACCTCCTTCGTCACGGTGACCGCCCGCACCGGCCCCGGCGAGATCAGCGCCATCGTCGTGCCCGCCGGCACGGCCGGATTCGAGGTGCAGGCGCCCTACCGGAAGATGGGCTGGCACGCGTCCGACACCCACGGACTCACCTTCACCGAGTGCCGCGTGCCGGCGGAGAACCTCCTGGGCGAGCGCGGCCGAGGCTTTGCGCAGTTCCTCAAGATCCTCGATGAGGGGCGGGTGGCCATCTCCGCCCTCGCCGTCGGCTGCATCGACGCGTGCCTGGCCCACTGCATCCGGTACGCACAGGACCGCAACGCCTTCGGGCGACCCATCGGCGCGAACCAGGGCCTGGCCTTCCAGATCGCCGACCTCGCCGTGATGGCGGAGACGGCCCGCCTGTTGACGTACCAGGCTGCGTGGCTGCACGACACCGGGCGTCCCTACAAGAAAGCCGCCGCGATGGCCAAGCTGCACAGCACCGAAGGCGCGGTGACCGCCACCCGGATCGCCACCCAGGTGTTCGGCGGCTACGGCTACATGGACGAGACGCCCGTGTCGCGGTTCTACCGGGACGCCAAGATCCTCGAGATCGGGGAGGGCACCAGCGAGATCCAGCGCCTCGTGATCAGTCGGGAGCTCGGGCTGCCGGTGGAGTGACATGCGTGCCACAATCGGCGGCGCCATGGCCCCACGACCCCCCAGCTCCTCCCTGCCCGTCCGCGCCCGGGCGACGGCGTGAAGGGCATCGTGCTGGCCGGGGGCCGGGCCACCCGCCTGAGCCCGGCGAGCCGAGCCACGTCGAAGCAGCTGATGCACGTCTACGACAAGCCGCTGGTCTATTACCCGATCACGACCCTCATCCACGCCCGGATCCACGAGATCCTGATCATCTCCACGCCCGACCAGCTCCCGCTCTTCGAGCACCTGCTGGGCGACGGGTCGCAGTGGGGCTGTCGGTTCGAGTACGCCGCGCAGCCGGAGCCCAACGGCATCGCGGCGGCGTTCCTGATCGGGGCCGAGTTCATCGGCGACGACGACGTCGCCCTCATCCTCGGCGACAACATCTTCTACGGGTCCGGGCTCGGCGAGCAGCTGCAGGCGTACACCTCGCCCGTCGGGGCCGTCGTGTTCGGCCTGTGGGTGCCGGACCCCGAGCGCTACGGCGTGCTCGAGCTCGGCCCCGGCGGCGAGGTCGTCGCCATCCACGAGAAGCCGCTCGTCGCGCCGTCCAACTACATGATCCCGGGGCTGTACTTCTACGACAACAGCGTCGTGGAGGTGGCCCGCAACATCACCCCCAGCGCGCGGGGCGAGCTCGAGATCAGCGAAGTGAACAGCCACTACCTGCGGGAGGGCAAGCTCGACGTGTCGCGGCTGCCGTTCTCCACCGAGTGGTTCGACGTGGGCACCTTCGACGCGCTGCTCGACGCGCAGAACTGGGTCGGGGGCCAGCAGCATCGCAAGGGCCTGCTCATCGGCGCGCCCGAGACGGCCGCGCACCGCGAGGGGTTCATCTCCACCGAGCAGCTCCAGCTCCTCGCCGCCGCCCCCGATCAGGGCGAAGACCTGATGAAGAGCGGCTACGGCGAGCAGCTCCTCCGGTTCCTCGAGTTCGAGGCGGGGGAGCGGTTCGTGGCCGAGGAGGATGCCTCGCCGTGACGACCATCATCGACTTCCACGTTCGGCCGACCGCCATCGACGGGCTCTTCGAGATCACGATGAAGCAGGTCACCGACGAACGCGGCACGGTGCGCGAGTTCTACCGGGAGTCGGCCTTCGTCGGCGCCGGCCTCCCTTCCCTCGGCCCGTGGCTCCAGGTCAACGTCACCGAGACCCGCCGGGGCGGGTTGCGGGGCCTGCACGGCGAGGACATGAACAAGCTGGTCGCTGTCGTCGCCGGAGAGGCGTTCGGCGCCTACGTCGACCTCCGCCCCGGTTCGTCGTCGTTCGGCAAGATCGTCACGATCCGGCTCGTGCCGGGCACCCAGGTGCTCGTGCCGAAGGGGGTCGGCAACGGGTTCCAGGCGACGGGCCCGGAGAGCACGCAGTACCTCTACTGCTTCGACCAGGAGTGGGCGCCGGGCATGGCCGGGGTCGCGTGCACCCCGCTCGACCCGGCCCTCGGGATCGACTGGCCCCTGCCTATCGACCTGGCCGATCGCCGGCAGATCTCGGAGAAGGACCGCGATGCACCCGGGCTGGCCGATCTGGCAGGAGGCGCAACGTGAAGCAGCTCGTCACCGGAGGAGCCGGCTTCATCGGCTCGAACTACGTCCGCTACGTGCTCGCCCACACCGACGATGAGGTCGTCGTCTACGACGCCCTCACCTACGCGGGGAACCTCTCCACCCTCAAGGACGTCGACGACGACCCGCGCTACCGGTTCGTGAAGGGTGACATCTGCGACCCCGGCACGCTCGAGGAGGCGATGGCCGGCGTCGACGCGGTGGTCCACTTCGCCGCCGAGAGCCACGTCGACCGCTCGATCGTCGGGTCGGACGACTTCGTCAACACCAACTGCTTCGGCACGAACGTCGTGATGGACACGGCGCGCCGGCTCGAGATCGACCGGGTCGTGCACATCGGCACCGACGAGGTCTACGGCTCGGTGGACGAGGGGAGCTCCACGGAGGCCGACCCGCTCGAGCCCCGGTCGCCCTACTCGGCCTCGAAGGCGGGCTCCGACCTGATCGCCCTCTCGTACCACCACACGCACGGGCTCCCCGTCACGGTCACGCGCTGCACGAACAACTTCGGGCCGTACCAGTACCCCGAGAAGGCCATCCCGCTCTTCACCACCAACCTCCTCGACGGCAAGAAGATCCCGCTGTACGGCGATGGCCTCAACGAGCGCGACTGGCTCTACGTGGACGACCACTGCGCCGGCGTGCACCTCGTGCTCCACGCGGGCGCGGCCGGTGAGATCTACAACATCGGCGCCGGCAACGAGACCCCCAACCGCGCGCTGGTCGACAAGCTCCTGGCCCTGCTGGGGAAGGACGAGGGGTCTGTCGACTACGTCGAGGACCGGCTCGGCCACGACCGTCGCTACTCGGTCGACATCGCCAAGATCACTGCCCTTGGCTGGCGCAAGGAGCGCACCCTCGAGGAGGCCCTCGAGGCCACGGTCGCCTGGTACCGCGCCAACGAGTGGTGGTGGCGCCCGCTCACGTCGGGCACCTGATGCGCGTCCTCGTCACGGGAGCGGGCGGGCAGCTCGGCCACGACCTCGTCCGCACGTGCTCGGAGGCCGGCGACGAGGTGGTCGCCTGCGACCGCAGCACGCTCGACCTGGGCGACCGCGACTCCGTCGCCCAGGCCATCACGGGAACCGCCCCCGACGTCGTGGTGAACGCCGGCGCCTGGACCGCCGTCGACGACTGCGAGTCCGATCCTGACCGGGCCTGGCGGATCAACGCGCTGGGCGTCCGCTGGGTGGCCGACGCGGCTCGCCGGGTGGGAGCCCACGTGGTGCAGGTGTCCACCGACTACGTCTTCGACGGCACCAAGACGGCCCCGTACGTCGAGTGGGACCCCACCAACCCCGTGTCCGCCTACGGCCGCTCGAAGCGGGGCGGCGAGACGGAGGTCGACCCGGCGTCCACCGTCGTGCGGACGGCCTGGGTGTGCGGGGCCCACGGGGGGAACATGGTCAAGACGGTCCTGCGCTTGGCCGATCGGCCGGAGCTGGCCTTCGTGGACGATCAGCACGGGAGCCCCACCTTCACCGCCGACCTGGCCGTGGCGATCCGGCGTCTCGCGGTGGCCCGGCTGCCAGGCATCTTCCACGTCACCAACCAGGGCGCCACCACCTGGTTCGGCTTCGTGCGCGACATCCTCGAGGCCGCCGGGCACGACCCGGGGAAGGTCCGGCCCATCACGACGGCCGACCTCGACCCGCCCCGGCCGGCGCCCCGGCCCGCCAACTCCGTGCTCGACAACGCGGCCCTGCGGCTTGGGGGCTTGCCGCTCCTGCCGCACTACCGTGAATCCCTCCACCGGCTTCTCAGCGAGCTGGACGCACGGGGATAGGGACGCACCTCGACGATGAGCAAGATCGCGGTGATCGGCACGGGGTACGTAGGGCTGACCACGGGCGCCTGCTTCGCCCACATCGGCCACGACGTGATCTGCGCCGACATCGACGAGGACAAGGTGGCTCGGCTGAGCCGCGGCGAGGTCCCCATCTTGGAGGCGGGCCTCGACAACCTCGTGAAGGAGGGGATCGACGGCGGTCGCCTGAAGTTCGTGGTGGGCGCCGCCGCAGCGGTCGAGGACTGCGAGTTCGCCTACCTTTGCGTGCCCACGCCGCAGGGCCTCGACGGGTCCGCCGATCTCTCCCACATCGAGGCGGCGGCCCGTGACATCGGGCCGCTCCTGCCGAGCGAGGCCGTGGTCGTCAACAAGTCCACGGTGCCGGTCGGCTCCACCCGCGTCGTCGAGCGGGCCCTCGGCCGCAGCGACGTCGGCGTGGTGTCCAACCCCGAGTTCCTGCGCGAGGGCTCGGCCATCCACGACTTCCTCAACCCCGCCCGCATCGTGATCGGCGCCGAGGACCAAGCCGCTGCTGTGCGGGTGGCCTCGCTCTACATCGGGATCACGGCGCCGGTGATCGTCACCGACCCAGCCTCGGCCGAGACGATCAAGTACGCCGCCAACGCCTTCCTGGCAACGAAGATCTCCTTCATCAACGCCGTCGCCGCTGTGTGCGAAGCGGTGGGCGCGGACATCAAGGACGTCGCCCTCGGGATGGGCTACGACAGCCGCATCGGCCACGAGTTCCTGCGGCCCGGACCGGGCTGGGGTGGCAGCTGCTTCCCCAAGGACACCAGGGCCATGGTCCGTATAGCGGAGGACGCGGGCTACGACTTCGACCTGCTCAAGGGCGTGGTCGCGGTCAACGAGGAGCAGCTGAGCCGCGTGGCCGAAAAGGTCGTCGACCTGTGCGGAGGCTCGGTGGAGGGCACGCGCGTGGGCGCCTGGGGGCTCACGTTCAAAGCCCGAACCGACGACCTGCGCGAGTCGCCCTCGTTGGCCGTGCTTGCCCGTCTTCGTTCCCGCGGCGCCATCATCCGCGCCTTCGACCCCGCGGTGCACGGCCCCCTCGACGGGATCGAGGTGGTCGGCGACCCGTACGCCGCCGTCGAGGACGCTGAGGTGCTCGTCGTCCTGACCGAGTGGGACGAGTTCCGCTGGCTCGACCTCGACAAGGTCGCTGAGCTCATGGCAGCCCGCAAGGTGGTCGACGCCCGCAACCTGCTCGACCGGCCGGCACTGACGCGACGCGGGTTCGAGTACCGCAGCATCGGCCGCAGCTGATGCCGCGGTTCGTGGTCACCGGCGGAGCCGGCTTCCTCGGGTCGCACCTCTGCGAGCGGCTGCTCGACCGTGGCGACGAGGTCGTCGCCCTCGACAACCTCGTTTCCGGCAGCGTCGACAACCTCGAGCGGCTCCTCGAGCGCCGCGGCTTCAGCTTCGTGGAGCACGACGTGAGCAACTACGTCTGGGTGCCCGGGAACGTCGATACCGTTATGCACCTGGCCAGCCCGGCGTCGCCCGTGGACTTCGAGCAGATCCCGATCGAGATCCTGAAGGTGGGCAGCCTGGGCACTCACAACTGCCTCGGCCTGGCCAAGGCGAAGGGTGCTCGCTTCTTCCTGGCATCCACGAGCGAGGTGTACGGCGACCCGCTCGTCCACCCGCAGCCGGAGACCTACTGGGGCAACGTCAACCCCATCGGACCCCGGAGCGTGTACGACGAGTCGAAGCGGTTCGCCGAGGCGATGACCACCGCCTACCACCGCCACCACCGGCTCGACGTTCGGATCGTGCGGATCTTCAACACGTACGGCCCCTGGATGCGGCCCGACGATGGTCGGGTGGTGTCGACGTTCCTCGTCCAGGCCCTGCAGGACAAGCCCATCCCGATCAACGGCGATGGCACGCAGAGCCGGTCGTTCACGTACGTGGACGACGAGATCGACGGGTTCCTCGCCCTGCTCGACAGCGACGTCAACAGCCCGGTGAACCTCGGGAACACGAACGAGTTCACCATCGCCGAGCTGGCCAGCCTCGTGCTCGAGATCACCGGGTCGTCGAGCGAGCTCGTCTTCGAGCCGCTCCCCGTCGACGACCCTACGCAGCGCAAGCCGGACATCACGAAGGCCCAGGAGCTCCTCGGCTGGGCTCCGACCGTGGAGCTGCGGGAGGGCCTCGAGCGCACTGCGGCCTACTTCCGCACCCGGCTCGGTCTCTAGCGGCCCTCAGGGCCCGTCGACGATGCGATCGATCTGGGGGAGCGCAACGGCGTCGTTGTAGGCCTGGTCGAAGGCGGTCCGGGCCCGCGTCCGGGCCGCGGGGTCCTCGCGCAGGCGCCGCACGGCGGCGACGAGCCCCTCGACGTCGCCCCCGCGGAGGCTGGTGCCGCAGCCGAACCGGTGGATCGCCTCGTCCACGTTGCTGCCCGCCGGACCCACGTAGACGACGGGCAGGCCGGCCGCGAGGTTCGCGTGGAGCTTCGAGGGGCTCATCAGCCCCAGCGAGCGGTCGTCGAGCGTGATCAACGCCCCGTCCGCACCGGCCATCACCCCCTGGGCCTCCGCCTCGGAGACGTACCCGCGGAACATGAGGTTGCCCAGGTTCCGCTCGGCGGCCGCCTGCTCGAGCTCGGCCCGACGAGCCCCGCCGCCGATGAACACGAAGACCACCTCGTGCTGCACGAGGGCGGCAGCCTCCAGCACGGTCTCGAACCGGTGCCCGACCCCGGCGTTTCCGGTGTAGACGACGACCGTCCGCCCGTCGATGCCCAGCTCCTCGTAGCCCGCCCACGGCGCCACCTCCGCGCCGGCCGGGAAGCGGTCCTGGCGCTCCCAGTTCGGCACCACGCTCACCGACGGCCGCTCGGGGCCTGCGGCGTACTGCGAAAACAGCAGCGTGGCCATGGCGCCGTCGAGGGCGATGACGTGGTGGAGCCGGCGGAACACGAACCGGTTGAGGCGGCGCAGCGCGCGGCTGACGGCCCCACCGGGACGCAGCTTGCCGAACCGCTCTGCCGCGTCGGGATAGCAGTCCATGCTCCAGAGGATCACCTTGGTCGACGGGTGGAGCAGCTTGTGCAGTAGGGCGATGGCCACCACGAGCGGGGGTGTGGTCATTGCCACGATGACGTCCTGCCGGGGGAGGAGCAGCACGCGGCCGGCGGCGCCCGCGAGGAACGAGAGGTAGCCGACCAAGCGCCGCGGCACCGACGACTTGCCGAGGTCCGGTGTCCACACGCGGCGGACGTGAACCGCCTCCCGGCTCGCGGAGAGCCCCGTCGGCGCCGCCCCCTCGACGTACCCGGCCCGCCCGGCCAGGACCGTGACGACGTCGCCCTGCCCCGCGCGGTGCTCCGCCAGCGAGGCGGCGATCTGCGCCGTGGGGCTGATGTCCGGCGCGTAGAACTGGTTGAGGATGGTCAGGCGCACCCGGGCGTCTCCATCGGAGGGACCCTACCGGCGGCGTGCCAGACTCCCGAAGCCTTGATGCGAGTGGCCGTCACCCTCGAGCAGTGCTGGCACCGGGTGCCCGGTGGGACGGCGCGCGCTGCGCTCGACACGGTCACCGCCGTCGCCGAGCGGGGCGACGTGGACCAGATCGGCGTGAGCGCCCGCCACCGAGCCGCCCCCGACCAGTCCTGGCAGCCGTCCATCGCCGTGCGCGCCCTGCCCCTGCCGAGGGTCGCGCTGTACGACTCGTGGCAGCGCCTGCGCCGACCGCGGGTGGAGCGAGCCACCGGGCCGGTCGACCTCGTGCACGCGACGGGACACGTGGCCTCGGCATCGCGCGCTCCGTGGGTCGCGACGGTGCACGACCTGCACTTCGTGCACGAGCCCGCCCACTTCACGGCCCGGGGGGCGTCGGTCGCGAACCGGTTCCTTGCCCTCGTCCGGGACGAAGCCGCGCTGGTGCTCTGCCCATCCGAGGCGACCCGTACCGACTGCGCGGCGGCCGGCATCGACGCCGACCGTCTCCGGGTCATCCCCTGGGGCACCTCCCAGCGCGCCGTGCCGCCCTCCGAAGCGGCTCGGGTGCGTGCCACCTACGCCCTGGAACGCCCGTTCGTGCTGTTCGCCGGCACGGTCGAGCCTCGCAAGAACCTGCCCCGGCTGCTCGAGGCCTTCGCCCGCCTGGAGGGCATCGACGCCGAGCTCGTGCTCGTCGGCCCCGAGGGGTGGGCCGACCTGCCCGAGTCCAGCGCGCGACGCCTCGGCTTCGTGCCCCGTGCGGACCTCGACGCGCTCTACGCGGCGGCGACCGTCGTCTGCTATCCCAGCCTGCGCGAGGGGTTCGGGCTCCCCGTGCTCGAGGCGATGGCCCAGGGCGCTGCGGTGGTGACGTCGGCGGGCACGTCCACCGCGGAGGTGGCGGGCGACGCCGCGCTGCTCGTCGATCCGCTCGACGTCGACGCCATCGCCGAAGCCTTGCGGATCACGCTGAGCGACCCCGATCGCCGGCACGCCCTCCGAAGCTCGGCGCTCGCGCGAGCCGCCACCTTCACCTGGAGCCGCACGGCCGAGCTCACGGTGCAGGCCTATCGTGACGCCGTGGCGTCGGTCTGCTGACGGACGGCCGGGCACCCCTGTCATGCGCATCGGCCTGAACCTTCTGTACCTGCTCCCCGGCGTGGTTGGCGGGACGGAGACGTACGCGGTCTCGCTGCTCGGCGGCCTGGCAGCTCTGCCGCCCGACCACGACTACGTCGTCTACGTCAACCGGGAGTCGGCCGACCTCGCCCTGCCGTCCGCACCCAACGTGACGGTCGTCGCGTGTCCGGTCCGGGCGGCCAGCCGGGCTCGCCGGTACGCGTTCGAGCAGCTCCAGCTGCCGCGGCTGGTCCGGCGGGACTCGCTGGACGTCCTGCACTCGCTGGGGTACGTGGGGCCTCTCGCCGTCCGGTGCCCGCACGTCGTCACCGTCCACGACCTGATCTACGTGGGGTTCCGCGACCACCTGCCGCTGGGCAAGCGGTTGGTCCTGCGCCTGTTCGTGCGATCGTCGGTGCGTCGCGCCGCGCGGGTGATCGCCGTCTCGACGTCGTCGAAGGCGCAGATCGTCGCCGACGTCGGCGTCCCCGCCGACCGGGTCTGCGTCGTGCACGAGGCCGGACGAGTGTGGCCGGGCGGAGCGGCCGCCGATGCCGAGGCGGTGCTCGAGCGGCACCGGATCCGTGCGCCGTACGTCGTCGCCTTCAGCAGCCTCAGCCCGAGCAAGAACCTGCCGCGACTCGTGGAGGCCTTCGCCCGGATCGCCGACCGGGTCGAGGCGCAGCTCGTCCTGATCGGCCACCTGCCGCCCGGCTCGTCGGTCGAGCAGGCCGTCGACAACGCGGGTCCGCGCGAGCGCGTGCGCACGACCGGGTTCGTGCCCGACGCCGACCTGGCACCGCTCATCGGCCAGGCCGCCCTCTTCGCGTTTCCGTCGCTCTACGAGGGGTTCGGCCTGCCCGTGCTCGACGCGCAGTCGCTGGGGGTGCCTGTGGTCTGCTCCTCCGCGGCCTCGCTCCCCGAGGTGGCCGGTGACGGTGCCCTGTTCATCGACCCCCAGTCGGTCGTCGAGCTCGCCGACGCGCTGTTGCGGGGGCTGACCGACGAGGCGGTGCGCGCGGACCTCGTGGCCCGAGGGCACCGCAACGCTGAGCGGTTCTCCTGGGACCGGGCGGCCCGAGAGACGGTCGCCGTCTACGAGCAGGCGGCGGCACCGTGACGACCGCACCCAGCCGGATCCTGGTGACGGGGGGCTCAGGCTTCATCGGCACGAACCTGGTTGA
This sequence comes from Acidimicrobiales bacterium, assembly GCA_030681555.1. Taxonomy (GTDB): domain Bacteria; phylum Actinomycetota; class Acidimicrobiia; order Acidimicrobiales; family VFJN01; genus VFJN01. The sequence continues at coordinate 29,033 of JAUXRW010000076.1, read as the reverse complement.
GCACCTCTCGTCGCTGGGGCACGTGGTCGGCAACCTCGACGTCGTCGCACCCCGGAACCACGGCCACGCGGACCGGTGGCGACCGACTGACCTGCTCGACGCCGGCGCCGTCCTGCGCACGGTCACCGACTTCGCCCCCGAGGTGATCGTCCACCTCGGGGCGCGCACGGATCTCGGCGGCGACAGCCTCGACGACTACCGCGTGAACGCCGATGGCGTGCGCCACGTGGTCGACGCGGCGAAGGCCACGCCGGCAGTGCAGCGAGTGCTGTTCGGCTCTTCGCAGCTCGTCTCGACGCCCGGGCGGCTCCCTGCCCACGACCTCGACTATCGCCCCCCGAACCCCTACGGCGAGAGCAAGGTCATCGGGGAGGAGATCGTCCGGGCCGAGGCCGGCGATGCCTTCACGTGGATCCTGCTACGGCCCACCTCGATCTGGGGCCCGTGGTTCGGCGAGTTGTACAGCGCCTTCTTCCGGACCGTCCAGAAGGGCCGCTACCTCCACCCCCGCGGCGTACGGATCCGGAAGTCGTTCGGTTACGTGGGCAACGCCGTGCACCAGCTGGAGCGGATCGTGGAGGCTCCGGCCGAGGCGATCCACGGTCGGGTCGTGTACCTCGCCGACTACGAGGCCTACCCCATCTACGAGTGGGCACAGATCATCGCAGCCGAGTTCGGACGACGGGGCGTTCGGGAGGTGCCGCTCGGCGTCCTGCGCCTGCTGGCCTGCGGGGGCGACGCCCTCAAGCTGGTCGGGGTGGACCACCCGCCGCTCAGCTCGTACCGGCTCCGGAACATCCTCACCGAGACGGTGTTCCCCATGGAGCCGCTGCGAGCGCTCTGCGGCGACCTCCCGTACAGCCTGGCCGAGGGCACCCGCCTCACGGCCCAGTGGCTCCGCGACCACCCGGACGACCTGTAGCGCCCATCCGTCGAATGGGTCGGTGCGGGGCCCTCTTGTAGGGTTCGGAACCCTATGGGTAAGGCATCGTCAGCCAAGAAGGTCGCTCGCGCAGCCCGCGCCGGCGGCCGGGTCTCGTCCGGCCAGCCGAGGAGCGTGCTGTTCCCCAGCGTGCTCACGCTGGTCATCCTGCTCGGGGTCGCGCTCGTCGTGTACGCCCGGGACGACCGCCGGAACGACGACCTCGGCGGGGTGCCGCAGCTCGGCGACCACATCCACCAGGCCTTCGCCGTCAACGCCTGCGGGCAGTTCCTGCAGGACATCCCCGAGTTCGAGTCGCCGATCGGCATCCACACCCACGGCGACGGCGTCATCCACCTCCACCCGTTCTCGCAGCTCGGGGTCGGCGCCAACGCCACCCTCGACCGCTACATCGAGGACGCGCGTGACGACGGTGGCCTCGAGATCGAGTTGTCGAACACGAAGCTCGAGTACCTCGGGGAGACGTACGAGGAGGACGACACGGAGTGCGAGGGGATCGACGATCCCGTGCTCCGGGTGGCGTACTGGGAGGACGTCCAGGACGAGGCCTCCGACCCCGAGGTGGTCACCGGCGACTTCGGCGACCTCCGCCTGACCGACGACGGTGCCGGCATCACGATCTTCTACGGCGACGAAGACGGCGACATCCCGAAGCCGCCGAACGCAGAGCAGCTCTCCGAGCTGGGCGCCGCCGACGGCGGCCAGGTGCCGGACGAAGAGGGCAACACCACGACGACCGCCCCCGGCGACCCGAGCGCGACCACGAGCACCTCCGCGGTGACCGGCGAGCCCTCGGAGCCCACCACGACCGTGCCGGCCGAGACCACGACCACCGCGGCGCCGTAGGAGTCCCGCTGCACATGAAGGCCGTCGTCCTCGTGGGAGGGTTCGGGACGCGCCTTCGCCCGCTCACGCTCAGCACCCCGAAGCAGATGCTCCCCGTGGGGAACCGGCCCATGATCGAGCGGGTGCTCGAGCACCTCGGGCGGCACGGCGTCGACACGGCGGTGCTGGCTCTCGGCTACCGGCCGCATGCCTTCCAGGACGCCTACCCGGAGGGGCGCTGCGGTGGCGTCGCGCTGCACTACGCCATCGAGCCGGAACCCCGGGACACCGCTGGCGCCATCCGCTTCGCGGCCTTGGACGGCGGCGTGGACGAGCGCTTCATCGTGGTCAACGGCGACGTCCTGACGGACCTCGACATCACCGCGCTGGTAGCAGCCCACGAGCGGGCCGGAGCCGAGGCCACGATCGCCCTCCACCGCGTGGACGACCCGTCGGGCTACGGCGTCGTGCCCACGGACGCGGAGGGACGCGTTACCGCCTTCATCGAGAAGCCACCGCGCCACGAGGCGCCCACCGACCTCATCAACGGCGGCACGTACGTCGTGGAGCCGGCGCTGATCGGGCGGATCGAGCCCGACGTGCCCGTGAACGTCGAGCGGGTCACCTTCCCGGCGCTGGTGGCGGACCGCTCGCTGTACGCCTACGACGGCGACACGTACTGGATCGACGCGGGCACGCCCGCCACCTACCTGGCCGCCAACCTCGACCTGCTGTCGGGACGGCGCGGCGCCCCCGAGGACGGCGTCCACCCGTCCGCCGACGTGGCCGGCCACGTGGAGACGTCGTGGATCGGCGCCGGTGCAGCGGTCGCGGCCGACGGGGCCGTGCACGGCTCCGTGCTGTTCCCCGGCGCCCGGGTTGCCGCCGGTGCCGTCGTCCGCGGCTCCGTCGTCGGGCCGCGGGCCGAGGTGGGCGAGGGCGCCGTGGTCGAATCCGGTTCGGTGCTGGGCGACGACGTCGTCGTCCCGGCGGGGGCGCGCCTCTCCGAGGCCCGGGTGCCCGAGGCGACCCGGTGAAGGCGCTGGTCACCGGCGGGGCCGGCTTCATCGGCTCCACGCTCGTCGACCGCCTCCTAGCGGAGGGTCACGCCGTCGACGTCATCGACGATCTGTCCAACGGCAAGCTGGCCAACCTCGCCGACGCTCGAGGCAACCGCGATCACGACCTGAAGGTCCACCAGGCCGACGTGCGCGATCCCGGCGTCGTCGACCTGATCGCCCGGCGAGCCCCGGAGGTGGTGTTCCACCTGGCCGCCCAGGTCGACGTCCGGGTGTCGGTCGCCCAACCCGCCTTCGATGCCGCGGTGAACGTGCTCGGCAGCGTCAACGTCATCGAGGGCGCCCGCATCGGCGGCGCCCGGAAGGTGGTCTTCGCCTCGAGCGGCGGCACCATCTACGGCGAGCCCGATCCGGCCGACCTCCCGGTGCGCGAGAGCCACCCGCAGCAGCCCGTGTCGCCCTACGGCGTGGCCAAGCGCGTCGTCACGGACTACCTCCACGCCTACCGGGAGATGTACGCCCTGGAGTACACGTCGCTGGCGCTGGCCAACGTGTACGGCCCCCGGCAGGACCCGCACGGCGAGGCGGGGGTGGTGGCGATCTTCGCTGGGCTCCTGCTGGAGGGGAAGCCGTGCACGATCTTCGGCGACGGCACGCAGACCAGAGACTTCGTCTACGTCGACGACGTCGTCGACGCCTTCGTGCGGGCGGCCACCCGGGGCAGCGGCCTCCTCTGCAACATCGGCACGAGCCGCGAGACGTCGGTGAACCAGCTCTACGACGCGATGGCCGCCGCCGCCGGCGTCACCGAGCCTGCGCTTCGGGCCGCGGCGCGCACGGGCGAGCTGGCTCGCTCGTCACTCGACCCGGGCCGCGCCAGGATCCACCTGGGCTGGGAGCCCTGGACCGATCTCGACACCGGCGTGCGCGAGGTCCTCGCCTGGTTCCGCGGCTGATCACATCCGTGGACCAGTTCGCCGGCGAGGGGTCGGCGCTAGCGGAAGAGGTCCTCGGCGGGGGGGCGCACGACCTCGGCGCGGACGTTGCCCTGGCCGAGCCAGGCCGGGTCGACCCCCCGCACGACGGCAGCCGCCACACCCGTTGCCTTGCCCATCACGAGCTCGGCCGCCGCCGCCAGCTCGTCGACCACGCAGACCTCCGTGACCTGCAGCTCGCGCCCACGGCTGTCCTCGGTGCCGCGCAGGTCGACGACCGCCCGGATGCCGGCGCACCCGATGGCGACGTCGGTGAGGCCGCGGCGCCAGGGCCGGCCGAAGGTGTCGGAGACGATGACGGCCACCTCGACCCCGAGCCGGGCTCGGAGCACGTCCCGGATGCGGCGCGCCGACCGGTCGCTGTCCTCGGGGAGCAGCGCCGCCCACCCCTCGTCCACGTTCGAGAGGTCGACCCCGGCATTGGCGCACACGAAGCCGTGCCTGGTCTCGCTGATGATGAGTTCGCCGCGCCGCCGGACGATGCGCACCGACTCCGCCTCGACGATCGCCCTGTGCCCGCGAGGGTCCGAGGGGTCGATCGGCGCCATGGCGGCCTCCGCCTTGGACACCACCTTCTGCGTGACGACGACGACGTCGCCGTCCTGCAGCGTCGGCACGGCGGCGGCGACCAGCCCGCCGAGGTCGTCGCCGGCCCGGACCTCGGGGATCCCCTGGATCGGGGAGATGGTGAGCGTCACGGTCGGGCTCCCGTCATGCCGCCAGCACCAGCTCGGCCAGCGCCGCTGCCTCAGCCAGCCCTCGCATGATGGTGGGCCCGACGACGCAGCGCATCCCGGCCGCCTCGACCGCGGCCGCCTGCCCGGCGTCCGCCTCGTCGACCACCAGCGTCGCGGCGAGGGGGGCGTAGAGCCGGGCGACGCCGACCACCGACGACTCGTGGCCCAGCTCGCGGAGCAGGCGGTCCGCGGGTCCCCTGAGGGCCGCTCCGGCCACGATGGGGGAGACGGCCACGGTGTCGGGTCTCCGCGCCTCGACGGCGGCACGCACGCCAGGGACGACGAGCAGGGGCTCGATCGAGACGATCGGGTTGGACGGGGCGATCACGACCCGCTCGGCGTCGGCGATCGCCCCGAGGACCTCAGGCCCGGGCGTCGCCGCCTCCGCTCCGGCGAAGCGCACGGCTTCCACGACGACGTCGTGGTGCCGCCGCACGAAGTACTCCTGGAAGCCGATCTCGCCCTCGTCGGCCACGGTGACCATCGTCTGCAGCGGTTCGTCCGTCACCGGCAGGAGCCGGCAGCCCAGCTCCCACGCCGTCGCGATCTCCGCGGACACCTCGGTGAGGCTCGCCCCGGCCCCCAGGCGGTCCGTGCGGTAGAGGTGGGTGGCGAGGTCGCGGTCGCCGAGGTCGAACCACGACCGGGCCAGGGGGAACCGGCGCAGGCCCTCCATGGCGTGCCACGTCTCGCCGGCCAGGCCCCACCCTCGCTCCGGGTCGATGGCGCCGGCCAACGTGTAGGTGATGGTGTCGATGTCGGGGCTGACGTGCAGCCCGTGGAGCACCACGTCGTCGCCGACGTTGACCACTGCGGTCAGGTCCTCGGGCGGGCGCACCTGGATGAGCCCGGCCAGCAGCCGCGCCGCGCCGACGCCCCCGGCGAGGATCGTGATCAGCTGATGCCCCGGAGCCGGCCGGTCAGCAGCTCGATGTCGGCGTCCACCATCATGGTGACGAGGTCGGGGAAGCTCGTCCGCCGGTGCCACCCGAGCGCCTTCTCGGCCAGGGTGGGGTCGCCGATCAGCAGGTCGACCTCGGCGGGGCGCATGAACTTCTGGTCGATGACGACGTGGTCCTCCCAGTGCAAGCCGACGTGCCCGAACGCGATCTCGCAGAAGCTCCGGACAGAGTGCGTCTCGCCCGTGGCGACCACGTAGTCGCCCGGCTCGTCCTGCTGCAGCATGAGCCACATGGCCTCGACGTAGTCGCCGGCGAAGCCCCAGTCCCGCTCGGCGCCGAGGTTGCCGAGGCGCAGCTCCGTCTCGAGGCCCAGCTTGATCTTGGCCACCCCGTGGCTGACCTTGCGAGGCAGGAACTCGAGGCCCCGCCGCGGGCTCTCGTGGTTGAAGAGGATCCCGGAGGAGGCGTGCAAGTCGTAGGACTCGCGGTAGTTGACGGTGATCCAGTGGCCGTACACCTTGGCCACGCCGTAGGGCGACCGGGGGTGGAACGGCGTGCGTTCCGTCTGCGGCACCTCCTGCACCTTGCCGAACATCTCGCTCGAGCTGGCCTGGTAGAAGCGGACACCCGGGTCGACGATGCGGATGGCGTCGAGCAGGCGGGTGACGCCGAGGGCGGTGATCTCGCCGGTGAGCACCGGCTGGTTGAACGACGTCTGCACGAACGACTGGGCGGCGAGGTTGTACACCTCGTGCGGTCGGTACTCCCGCAGGATCGAGATCAGCGACGCCTCGTCGAGCAGGTCGCCGGACGCGGTGTACGGGTCGAGCACCAGGCGGTCCTGGATGTGGGCGATGCGCTCGAAGTTGGTGGTGCTGCTGCGGCGCACCATGCCGATGACCTCGTAGCCCTTGTCGAGGAGGAGCTCGGCGAGGTACGACCCGTCCTGCCCGGTGATGCCGGTGATGAGGGCGCGCTGGGTCACGGTGTCTCCATGGTGGTGGGCTGGTGGGCGGAGGCGGCCAGCGCCTCGTTGCGGACGCGGGTGCGCAGGTCCTCGAGCAGGTCGACGAGCGTCTGCTCGATCGGGATCTCGGGCTCCCAGCCGGTAGCGGCATGCAGCTTCGACGCATCCCCGCGGAGCACGGGCAGGTCGATCGGCCGCTCCAGCGTCGGGTCCGGGGTCAGGGAGATCGGCCGCTTCGCCAACCCGACGAGCTTGTCGGCCAGCTCCTGGATCGCGAGGTCGCGGCCGCTGCAGACGTTGTACACCTCGCCGGGCGTGCCGTGCTCCATCAGGAGCCGGTAGGCCCGGGCGACGTCCCGCACGTCGGTGACGTCCCGCCGGGGGGTGAGGTTGCCGACGGGGATCTCGTCGAGGGAGTCCCGCTCGGCCCGGGCGATCCGGGCGGCCAGCGCGGGCGCGACGAAGTTCTCGGACTGACCGGGGCCGAGGTGGTTGAACGGGCGCACCCGGAGGACGCCGAGGCCGTGGCCGAGGAACGCCTGGTACGCGAGGGCGTCGGCCGCCACCTTCGAAGCCGCGTACGGGCTCGTCGGCCGCATCGGCGACTCCTCGGTGAGCGGCAGGTCGGCCTCGGTCACGATGCCGTAGACGTCCGCGCTGGCGACCGAGAGCACGCGGCGGACGCTCGCCCGGCGGCACGCCTCGAGCACGTGCAGGGTGCCCTCGGCGTTGCTGCGTAGCACCCCCCCCGGGTCGTTCCAGGAGGCGCCGACGTCGGCCCAGCCGGCCAGGTGGTAGACGGCCTCGGGCCGGACCTCGGCCATCGTGGCCCGGACGGCCTCGGCATCCAAGATGTCGATCGGCCGGTCGCCCCGGCGGTCCACGACGGTCACGTCGTCGCCGGAGGCCAGCAGGTGCGTGACGAGGTGGCGGCCGACGAACCCGAGCGCGCCGGTCACCAGGGCGCGCACGGCACCGGGGGCGTCAGGGGACGAGACACGGGCGGGAGCCTAGTTAGGGGCTTCGCCGGTCCACGATTGCGCGGCGCCACAGGTCGACGATGCCGTCTGCCGTCGCCGTCCACGTGAGCTGCGCGGCCCGCTCGCGCCCCCGCTGCCGGAGAGTGTCGGCGAGCACGGGGTCGGAGAGCACCCGATGGAGGGCGGCGCCCATTGCATCGGGGTCGCCGGGCGGCACGAGCAGGCCGGCCTCGCCGACCACTTCGGGGTGGCTGCCGGCGTCGGACGCCACGACCGGCGTGCCGGCCGCCATGGCCTCGGCGGCGGACAGGCCGAAGCCCTCGTAGCGGGACGGCACGGCCACGGCGGCGGCTCCCGCCACGAGGCCCCCCCGGTCGGCCTCGGAGACGAAGCCGAGGCGCACGATGCGGGTCGCGTGGCCGGCTCGGGCCACGGCATCGTCGAGGGCACGGGTGCCCCACCCCTCCGGTCCTGCCAGCACGAGCCGCAGGTCGGGGTGGTCGGTCGCCAGCGCGTCGAACGCGCTGACGAGGGTGGGCAGGTCCTTGCGCGGCTCCACCGTGCCGACGGCGAGCACGTAGCGGTCGCCGCCCGCAAGGTCTCGTCCTCGGGAGGGGCGGGGCGACGCGCCGGGTGTGACGCCGAGCGGCACGGCCACGACGCGGGCCGGATCGGCGCCGAGCAGGTGCACCACCTCGTCCCGCACGAATCGGGATGGAGTGTGCACCCAGGCCCCGGTGCGCAGCTGCCGGCGCACGAGCCCCTCGTACTCCAGCACGTCGGGCGTGCACAGCTCCGGGTGGTGGAGGAAGGTCAGGTCGTGGACCGTCGCCACCCGGGCGCGGCGCGACGGCGGCGCGACGAAGTTCGACCCGTGGACGAGGTCGATGTCACCGGTCCACCGCTCGATGCGCGGGTGGTCGGCGCGGCGCCACAGGGTGCGCAGCGGCCGGGCGGCCATCGGCCAGCGCCGGGTCGTGCCGACGCCGGGCGGCACCAACGTGGCCAGGTCGCCCCGACCGCGCAGCGTCACGGCGAAGGCGAGCACTTCCAGGTCGGACCGGAGGCCGACCGCACGGAGGAGCTCCTCGGTGAACCGGCCGATCCCGGTGCGGACGTCGTACAGCGACGTCGCGTCGACGGCCACCCGAGGGAGCGGCGCCGCGCTGCTCGTCATGCCCCCGGGTCTACCCGCTGGCACGGGGCGCCGGGGTCACCCGGCCGGGGGTGGGCGCGCAGCCGCGGGTCAGCGGCTGCGGTCGAGGACTGCGGTGAGGCGCTCCTCGACGACCTTCACGCGGTCGCCCACGAGGGCACCGACGGCGTCGAGCGCACCCTTGGCCTCGTCGGCCTGCTCCGCGATCAGCTTGTTGAGCTCGTTGCGACGGACCTGGAGCCGCTGGACGGCGATGACCCCGAGACCCACCGAGACGTAGGCCGCATCCTTCATGACGCTTGCGACATCATCAACCTGCATGTGCGGGCTCCTTGTCTTGGACGATCAGGTCACGATACAAGCGCTTGCAAACTATTGCAAGCGCTTGTGAAGCTATTCGCGAGCACGCGCACGACGATCCGGGCGCGGCTCCCGGTGTCCCGAGCACCGCGAGGCGCCCGACTACCCTCGGACAACCTTGGAGACCCAGACCCCTGGCCCTGACGCGCCCCTCGGCGCGCCTCCGATCGCACCTGCGGTCGTCGCCGTCGTCGTCGCGCGGGATCCGGGCCCGTGGTTCGAGGAGACGATGGCGGCCTTCGCGGCCCAGGACTACCCGAACCTGGCCGTGCTCGTCGTCGACGCCGGCAGCACCCACGAGATCAAGCCCCGCGTGGGACAGGCGGCGCCCGGGGCCTTCGTCCGAAGGCTGGACGACAACCCCGGCTACGGCGCCGCCGCCAACGACGTCCTCGACGTCGTCGACGGTGCGGCGTTCTTCCTCATGTGCCACGACGACGTGGCGCCCGCGCCAGACGTCGTCCGCCTGCTCGTCGAGGAGGCCTACCGCTCCAACGCCGCCATCGTGGGCCCCAAGCTCGTGCGCTGGGATGAGCCCGACCGCCTCCTGCAGGTGGGCGAGGGCATCGACCACGCCGGCTACGCCGTGCCTCTCGTCGAGCGCGGCGAGCTCGACCAGGAGCAGCACGACGCTGTCCGGGACGTCTTCACGGTGCCCGGCGCGTGCACGCTGGTGCGGGCCGACCTGTTCACCGAGGTCGGCGGCTTCGACGAGGGCATCGACTACCTGTTCGACGACGTGAGCCTCTGCTGGCGAGCCCACATCGCCGGGGCTCGGGTCATCGTCGCCCCTGATGCCCGGGTGCGACACCTCGAAGCGCTCGGAGCCCGGCGCAACGTCGACGACCGGCGCACCTTGCAGTCCCGCCACCGGCTGCGCGTTCTGCTGAGCTCCTGCTCGCCGCTCAGCCTCCTCGTCGCCGTCCCGAAGCTCGCGGTGCTGAACGCCGCCGAGGTGATCTACGCGCTGCTCGTGGGACGGACCCGCCATGCGCGCGACGTCGCCGGCGCGTGGGTGTGGAACCTGCGACGGATCGACGAGCTCCGTGCGGCTCGGCAGCAGGTGCGCTCGTTCCGGCGGGTGCCCGACGCCGAGGTGCGCCACATCATGGCGAGGGGGAGCGCCCGCTTCAACCAGTTCCTGCGCGGCCAGATCGGCGGTGGCGACGACCGACTCAGCGGGCTGGCGCGCACAGGCCGCGACGCCGCCGGCGTCCTGCAGTCGGGCACGTTCCGGCTCGCCGCCACCGTGTGGGCCGTCATCGGCCTGGTGCTCCTCGCCGGCAGCCGCCACCTCGTCACCCGGGGTGTTCCCTCGGTCGGCGAGCTCCTGCCCTTCACCTCCTCGCCGTTCGACCTGTTCCGCTCGTGGACCAGCGGCTGGCACACCGCCGGCCTCGGCTCGGAATCCCCGAACCCGACGGCGTTCGGCGCTTTCGGCGCGCTCGGCCTGCTGTTGGGCGGCGCCATGGGCGTGCTCCGCACGGTCCTGACGCTCGGCCTGGTGCCCGTCGGTGCCTTCGGCGTCTACCAGCTCGCCCGGCCAGCCGGCTCGCGCTACGCGCAGATCGCCGCGCTGCTCGTCTACGTGTCCAACCCCGTGCCCTACAACGCGCTGGCCGCCGGCCGCTGGGGCGCGCTGGCCCTCTACGCCGCGACGCCGACCATGGTGCTGCTGCTCGCCCGGGCCAGTCGGCTCGCCCCGTTCGGGCTCCTCGACGGCAATCCCGGGCCGGGTCTCCGGATCCGCACGCCCCGCCAGCTCATCCTCGCCCTCGGGGTGCTCACCGCCATCGTGGCCACGATCCTGCCGGTCGCGGTGGTGCTGGTGCTCGTGATGACGGTGGCCCTCGTGCTCGGGTCCGTCCTCGTCTACCGCACCAAGGGTTCGGGCCGGATGCTCGTCGTCGGGGGCTGCGCAGCCGCCGTGGCCGTCCTGCTCCACCTCCCGTGGAGCGTCGACTTCTTCCTCCCGGGCACGCCCGTGTCCGCCCTCACCGGCGTGGAGTCGACCGGGGGGCCCGACCGGCTCGACGCCCTGCTGCGCTTCCAGGTCGGGCCGCTCGGGGGCGCGCCGCTCGGCTACGCCGTCCTCGTCGCGGCGGCGCTCCCGCTGCTCATCGGGCGCGGGGAGCGGCATGCCTGGGCCGTGCGGGGTTGGACCCTCGCGGTGACGTTCTGGGCGCTGGCCTGGGCGTCGCAGCGCGGCACGCTGCCCGTGTCGCTGCCCCCCGCCGAGGTGCTGCTTGCGCCGGCCGCCGTGGGGCTGGCGCTTGCCGCGGCGATGGGCGTGGCCGCGTTCGAGGTCGATCTCCCGGGCTACCGATTCGGGTGGCGCCAGATCGCCTCCGGCGTCGCGGCGGCGGCGGTGGCTCTGAGCACGGTGCCGGTGCTCGGCGCGGCGTTCGACGGCCGCTGGCAGATGCCCGCCGGCGACCATGCGCGGGCCCTGAGCTTCATCGACGCCGAGAACGACGACGACGCCTTCCGAGTGCTTTGGGTGGGCGACCCGCGAGCCCTTCCGCTGGCCGGCTGGGAGCTCAGCGAGGGGGTGGCCTACGCCACCACCGACGGCGGGACGCCCCGGCTGCAAGACCTCCTCGTCGGCTCCGACGACGGCCGGACGGGGCTGATGGCCGACGCCCTCGACCTGGCGCGGTCCGGTCAGACGGCCCGGCTGGGTCGGCTGCTAGCGCCGATGGCGGTGGCCTACGTCGTCGTGCCAGAGCGCGTCGCTCCGGCGCCCTTCGCCAGCGACGGCGTGCCCATCCCCGACGGCCTCATGGTGACGCTCGACGCCCAGCTTGACCTCGAACCCCTCGACGTACCGGCCGGCCTCAGGGTCTTCCGGAACGAGGCGTTCTACGGCGCCCGGGCCAGCGTGCCGGCGTCCGACGCTCCTGCCTCCGACGGCGGCGTCTCGGGCACGGCCGGCCTCGACCTCGCCACGGTCGAGCGCGTCCTCCCCGAGGAGCGCGGCCATCTGCGCTGGTCCGGTCCGGTCGACGACGCCTCCGTGGTGCTGTTCTCGGCCTCGCACTCCGATCGCTGGCAGCTGTCCGTGGGCGGGCGGTCGGCACCGGTCACCAAGCCGTACGGGTGGGCGATGGGCTTCGACGTGCCCGATGGCGGCGACGCCACGCTGCGGTTCCGCACGCCGCCGCTCCGGTACGCCCTCCTCGCCGCCCAGGCCCTCGGTTGGCTCATCGCCCTGCGAGCCCTCCTCCGCATCCGGCTGACCATCGCCGGCACCACCGGGCAGGGAGCCCGTCCGTGACCGCGGCCACGCAGCCCCCCGAGCGCGGCGGCAGCTCGGCGCGTCTCAGCGCCCTCGTCGTGCTGGTCGGCCTCATCGTCGGCGGCCTCGCCCTGCAGGCGGCCGAGAGCGACGACCCGGGGGCCGACCCTCGCCGCCTCGTCGCCGGCGTGGTGATGCCGGCAGCCCGTGCCGAACCGACCCTGTCCTCCACCTGGTTCTGTGCCGGCGGCAGCGCGCTGTCCGACGGGGTCGGCGATCACGCCCTCCTGCTGGCCAACCCCACCGACCGGGCTCGCACCGCCACGATCACCGCGCTCACCGGTGACGTGGCCGCACCACCCGCCGTCGACCCCCAGGCGCCGGCCGATCCGGCGCAGCCCTCGACCACCACGACGGTGGCCGGGACGACCAGCACCGTCGCACCCGTGGAGCGGACCCCACCCGTGAGCCGGGTGGTGGAGGTCCCTGCGCACGGCCGCTTCACGATGCGCCTCCAGGAGATGGTCCAGTCGCCCCTTGCCGGCGCCGTCGTCGAGGTGGAGGGCGGCGAGATCGCCGTCGAGCACGAGATCACCAGCGACCTCGGGCGGGCCACGGCTCCCTGCAGCACCACGGCCTCGTCGCGATGGGCCTTCCCGTGGGGCGTCACCGAACGAGGCGCTCGGGAGCTGCTCGTGTTCATGAACCCGTTCCCGGACGACGCCACGGTCGACATCGCCTTCGCCACCGACGAAGGCGTGCGAGACACGCTGCGGTTCCAGGGCTTCGTCGTCCCCGGTCGAAGCGTCGTGGGCGCGTACATCGACGAAGACGTGCAGCGCCGTGCGCACGTCTCCGCCGACATCGTGGTGCGCGGCGGGCGGCTCGTGGTCGACCGGATCCAGACCTTCGACGGCACCGATGCCCGGGAGGGGATCACCCTCGGCCTGGGCGCCCCTGCGGCCGCAGAGACGTGGATGTTCCCCGACGGGCTCACCGGCGCAGGCCTCACCGAGCAGATCGTCGTGTTCAACCCGAGCGACGGCGTGGCCGAGGTGGAGGTGGAGGTGCGCCTCGACGCGGCGGCGCTCGGGACGGGCGACGCCACCACCGACGACACCCCTGCGGGCGAGGACCCGGTCGCGGGGGAGGAGGAGCCGGCCGCGGACCCGGAAGCCACCGACGGAGAAGCCACGGACGAGGAGGCGACGCAGGAGACCACCCCGCCGATCGAGCCGCCGGAGCCCTTCGAGCTCACGGTCCCGAGCGGCCGCTACGCGATCCTCGACCTCCACGCGCAGGAGCGCGTCCCGGCGGGTCTGGCGCACAGCCTCTTCGTGCGGTCGCTGAACGGCGTGCCTGTCGTCGCGGAGCGGGTTGTGACAGCTGGGGAGGGGTCGCCTCGGCGGGGGATCGGCGCCACCCTCGGCTCGCCGCTCGGCGCGTCGACCTGGTACTTCCCCGGCGGTGGGCCGTCGCCCGCCCGGGACGAGTTCATCACGCTCCTCAACGTGTCGATCGGCGACCCGGTCACCTTCAGCATCACGGGTCTGGCCAGCGGCCAGCTGCTCGCCGTGCAGGGGCTCCAGGACGTGGACCTTCCGGCCGGGGGAAGGGTATCCATCCGGCTCGGCGACCACGTCGAACGGGAGGACCTCCCCATCGTCGTCACGGCGGACGGCGCAGTGGTCGCCGAGCGCGGCCTGTACCGCGTAGGCGGCGACGGACTCTCGCACTCGATGGGCATCCCGCTGGGCGCCGACACCGTCGTGCCCGATCCCGTCGACGGCTGACCTCGTCCGGTTGGCGGCTCGCCCGCCCGGGTAGGAGCGCGCGGGCACGACTCGAGGAGGCAGCCGCTGTGACCGACCCCACGTTCATTCCGGAGGCAGAGCGCGAGCTCCTCGTCGTGCTCCCCGACCAGGCCGCGGCCGACGCTGCGAGGGATGCGCTGCTCCGGGCGGGGGTCGCCGAGCACGAGATCCACGTGGGCGCGGAGACGGACACCGTCGCTGCGCTCCGGGCCGAGATGCACGAGGAGTTCAGCCGTTCGTGGTTCGTCCCGAACGCGGCGGTCGTCTACACGAAGGAGAGCGCCCGCGGCCTCTCCATCCTGTCCTTCGTCGGCGCCGGCATCGGCATCGTGGCAGCGTTCTTCTTCGCCCTCATCGACTTCGGCTGGAGCTACTGGATCCAGTTCCTCGTCTTCGCCCTCGTCGGCATCACCTTCGGCTTCACCATCGGCATGGTGGCGGGGCCCGCGCTCGGGGCCCAGCGCCCCACCCAGGCGCCCGCCGGCGTCCGGGGCACGATGCTGCGAGTGAGCCGCGACACGCCCGAGCTCCGCAAGCTCCTGGCCGACCTCGACCCCATCCGCCTGGACGAGGTGAGCCAGGCCGGCCATCCCATCGCCACGATCGCCACCGAGGGCGACGACGACCCGGTCGACACCGCGAAGGACATCGTGGCCAACGCCGACAGCGACGACTACCACGAGACCCGCTGACCCCGCGGCGGAGCCGTCTGGGATTCGGGGCGAGGCTCGCGGCCTCCCGCTTGTGGCACCCGACCGGGTGTTCACGAACGTCCCCGGACTCGAAGTCCTCACGGCTCTCGCGTAGGAGAGCGAGGGGCACGTAGCGGGCACGGCCGAGCATTGCAGACCCCTGACCAGGACAGCTACCCGGGTGACGAGGACATGAATAAGATCATGATGGCCGTTTTGCAGGCCCTCCAGGATGAGAAGGAACGCCACGACGAAATGGTCGCTAACCAGGACAAACAGTCGTGAAGGGTCCGAATACGCCCAGCTTCTTCATCTCACCGACAATGCGTAGGTAGCCCAGGTCCGGTTCTCCCGGGCGAGTCGCACGATGAGTTGGACTGTCTCGGCATCACGTGGTGGTCGTCCAACGCGCCGGTGCGGGTAGGTCCAGTGTCGGCGAACGAGACGACGGTGCCAATCGAGGATCGTCTTCGGGGTGACAAGGAACGCCGTCCACCTCTCGCGCGGAACGAGGTCCGCGAGCAGAGCGATGAGCGCCCGGTCAGACCAGGTGAAGCGGGGCCGTGCGAGCTGGCGACGGAGGACTGCGAGCTGGTGGCGCAGCACCAGAACCTCTGCATCCTTGGCGAAGCCGTCCGTAGGGAGAAGTCTGGCGAACCCGAAGGCGCGGTGAACAAGGCGGTAGAGGAACGAGAGCGCCACAGCGAGGCAGCCTCGCCGGGCCCGTCGTGGCTGGTCAAGGTATTGGCCGTGAGTTTCTGAACCCTTCAGGTCATGTCCAGTCCCTCGGAAAGCGTTGTGGGCTTCTCTCGGAGGTGCGCGCCTAGATCTCGCCCTGGTACGAGCCCGGCCACGGGCTCGGGCCCCCCGCGATCGGAGTGGGCGGATTTGTGCCGGTCCAGAAATCGGCATCCCGGGTCATGAAGATCGACGTCGTCCAGGCGTGCGGAACCGCCGGCCCCAGGCCGTGAAAGTTCACCTCGATCAGTCCTTTGCTGCGCAGATCACGGTGCGTGGCTGGCAGCCAATCCGAGTTGTCCAGAATGATCATGCCGCCGGGAGCGAGGTTCGTGACGCTCACGTCGACGCTTTCGGGTCGCCATAGACAGTCGATCACGATCACGTCGAACGGCCCGCGCTCCGCGGCGGGAGCGAAGAACTCCGCCTCAGACGTCGCCAGGTAGATGCTCGTATTTGCGGGGTCCACCCTGGCCCGGATCGACTCGAACCAGTTTGGGTCGACCTCAACCGACGTGACCTGCTTGGCGCGTGCGCTCCACCACAGCGTCGAGTTGCCTGCACCGAACTCCAAGACATGGCTCGACCGGAAGTCGAGACCCGCGAGGTACTCGATGGCCGGGTAGGTGTACCAGGGGAGCGGGCGCCCGCAGATGTCCGACGGTGTGCCCGTCCGTCCGGATTCGACCAATCCGTAGGCGGTCCACATCCGGCGCATAGCAGCGACGGGCGTGCGGAAATGGGTCCGGTCGAGCAGCCGACGGACGGGTCGTCGTAGCACGGCAAGCCGGGTCGTGCGAGCGCTGTTCATTGTGCCGATCGAGCGTAGTGGAGCGATGCTCGGCTGCTAAGCCTCTCGGCGGCCATGCGTTTCCCGTGCGATCGGGCGAATGGCGCCGGGCCCGGCCGAACCCGCCGCCGTATCGTTGTGCCGAGGGTAGTCGCACCACAGGCAGCACAGAACGAGCGCTCAGCTCGTCTGCGGCGGCGGCGACTCGTGCTGGGCGGCGCGCTCGGCGTGACGGACCTGCTCGTACTGCATCGCCTGTAGCACGGCCATCATGATCTTGGTGGTGTCCTCGTCGAGGTACCTGCGAGCCCGGAAGAGCACCAGGGCGCCCACCAGCGAGACCGGGCTCACCAGGAGGAGCGCCGTCCGGAGATTTTCGTCGAACGCCGCTGAGAGGCCGCCGACGACGAAGGGGGCGGCCGCCTGCCCGAACACCACTGCGGCCAGGTTGAAGGCGCCGAACCCGGTGCCTCGCAGGTGGGCGGGGACGGCATCTGTCAGCCCCGCCCGGAGCCCGGGGATCGACATGGCCACGATCCCGAACCCGACGACCTGGCAGGCCACCACGGCGAGGAAGATCGTGGAGTCGTACCCGAGGGCCTTGCGGCCGACGTCGTGGGCCTCCTCGCGCGCGTCCTCTGCGGCCTCGTCGGCGCGGTCGACGGCGGCCTCGCCGGCGCCGGTGTCCTCCAAGCGCTCCACCGCGGCCTCGGCCTCGTCGGCCCGCAGGTCGGCCGTTTTCTGCTCCGCGACGACCCCGGCGGGAGCGGTCGGCTCGAGCAAGTACCCGATGTTGAAGATCGTGAGCCCGACGAACAAGCAGATGGCCGGGAGGGCGAGCCGCCCGCCCTGCATGCGGGGGGCCCACCGGTCGGCCGCCCGTCCGCCGAGCAGCACGCCCGGGACGCCGGCCATGGCCACGAGGCCCACCCAGGCCTCGCCCACCCCGGGCTTCACCCCGAGCTGGCGCTCGTAGAACTGGGGGAGCCAGGCGGCCACCGCGGTGATCGTGAAGAGGATGGCCGCCACGCCGATCAGCGCGTACTTCATCGTGCGGATCGACAGGATGGTGCGGACGTCGGCCTTCAGGCTGTCCCACATGTCCCGGCAGAACTGGCGGAACCCGTCCTCGAACAGCTCTGGATCCTCGTCGGGCTCGGCCGGGCCGGCTCCGATGGCCGCCATCATGTCGGCCGCCCCGCGCTTCGGCTCCTGCAAGCGGTAGGCCAGGATCGCCACGAGCGCCCCGGGCAGGGCCATGATGATCAGGGCCCAGCGCCAGCCCAGGGTGGCGCCGATGGCTCCGCCGACGCCGATGCCCAGCCCTGCGCCGACGAAGAGCATCATCTGCTGGATCGAGAAGGCCTTCCCCCGTTGGTCGGTCGGGTAGTAGTCCCCGATCAGCGACGCCGCCGAGGGTTCGGTGATGGCCTGGCCGAAGCCGAGGGCGGACCGGAGCCCGACGAGCATCGGGAAGTTCACGGACGCCGCGCCGGCCGCAGTCAGGGCCGACCAGCCGATGACGGTGTGGCCGATCGCCCGGTTCCGCTTCCAGCGGTCCGCCAGGTAGCCGGCCGGCACCGTGATGAGCCCGTTGAAGAGCAGGGCCAGGGAGAGCAGGACGCTGATGCCGAGGTCGCCGACACCGAACTCCTCCTTCAGCGGCGTGATGAGTCCCCGCACGATGTTCTTGTCCATCTCGTCCACGAGGATGACGAGGCCCAGGACCCACATCGGTTCGGTGAGCAGGACGCTCACGGGCCCCTTGCGCGCCAGCGTGACGGAGGGCGGGTCGGTGGTCGGGGCGGACATGAGCACACATTGTGCACGATCCGTGCATGTCCTCCCGGTGGACGCGGAGGTGGTCGGCCTGCGACGCCGCCGGGCATGCTCGGGGCGTGGAACGAGCCCTCACCGCGCTGGCCCTGGCCGCCGTCGTGCTCCTGTTCGCGGCATGGCTCCAGCGGCGGCGCCAGCCTGACGCCCCGGTGCGCACCGGCTACGCGGTGCCGGCTCAGGTCGACCGCCACGACTTCCCCCGGCCGGACGCGCCCTGGCTCGTCGTCGTCTTCAGCTCGGCGACCTGCGACAGCTGCGCGGGCGTCTGGGACCGCGCCCGCCACCTCGAGAGCGCCTCGGTGGCCGTCGTGGATGTCGAGGTCGCCCGCCAGAAGGGACTCCACGACCGCTACGGGATCGACGCCGTACCGACGACGTTGGTCGTCGATGCCGGAGGCGTGGTGCAGCAGAGCTTCCTGGGTCCGGTCACGGCGACCGACCTGTGGGCCGCCGTCGCCGAGGCGCGGGAGCCGGGGTCGACGCCCGGGTCGTGCGCCCCGCACAGCGGGGACGACGGCTAGTGACGGGGGCGGGGCGTCTCGGCGCTGGCGTGGGTGACCGCGGCCTCGTCTGCCAGGCGGCCTGAGCCTTCGCCCCGTCCGTCCTGCGCCCGCCACTCGCCGAACTCCTCGACGGCGGTGCGGCCCTCCCGTCCCAGCGCCACGAGGCGGTAGACCTCGCTGCCGTCGATCGTCTCGTGCTCGAGCAGCGAACGCGCGACGAGGTCGAGGCCGTTGCGCTGCTCCTTGAGCACCACCCGGCAGCGGTCCTCCTGCGTGCGCAGGATCCGCTCCACCTCTTCGTCGATGACGCGGGCCGTCTCGTCGGAGTAGTCCCGCGTGTGCATGAGGTCGTCGCCGAGGAAGACGGCGCCCTGGGAACCCCAGGCCATCGGGCCCACCCGCTCCGACATGCCCCACTCCCGCACCATCTTGCGGGCCAGCTCCGTGGAGCCGACGAGGTCGTTGTTGGCACCGGTGGAGATCACGCCGAACACGAGGTCCTCGGCGATGCGGCCGCCCATGCGGACCACGAGGCTGTCCTCGATGTAGTCCTGCCGGTACAGGTGCTTCTCGTCGACGGGGAGCTGCTGGGTGACGCCGAGGGCCATGCCGATCGGGAGGATGGTGACCTTGTGGACGGGGTCCGCGTTCGGGAGGACCGCAGCGGCGACAGCGTGCCCGGCCTCGTGGTAGGCGATCGCCTCCTTCTCCTTGTCGGCCAGCGCCATCGACTCGCGCCGCTGGCCCATGAGCACCCGGTCCCGCGCCATCTCGAAATGGCGCATGAAGATCTCCTGCTCGCCTGCCCGCACGGCGAAGAGGGCCGCCTCGTTGACGAGGTTGGCGAGGTCGGCACCGGACATGCCGGGCGTGCCGCGAGCGACCACCTCGAGGTCGACGTCCGGGGACAGCCGCTTCGACTTCGAGTGGACCCGCAGGATCGCCTGGCGCTCGCTCGCCTCGGGGAGCGGCACCACGACCTGCCGGTCGAACCGGCCGGGGCGGAGGAGCGCGGGGTCGAGGATGTCGGGCCGGTTGGTGGCGGCGATCATGACGATGCCCTCGGTAGCCTCGAAGCCGTCCATCTCCGACAGCATCTGGTTGAGGGTCTGCTCGCGCTCGTCGTGGCCACCGCCGAGGCCGGCACCCCGCTTGCGGCCGATCGAGTCGATCTCGTCCACGAAGATGATCGCCTTGCCCAGCTTGCGGGCGCTCTGGAACAGGTCGCGCACGCGGCTGGCGCCGACGCCCACGAACATCTCCATGAAATCCGACCCGGTGACGGAGAGGAAGGGCACGCCAGCCTCACCGGCGACGGCTCGGGCGATGAGGGTCTTGCCCGTGCCCGGGGGCCCGACGAGCAGCACGCCCTTCGGGATGCGGGCCCCGATCTCGCGGAAGCGCTCCGGCGTCTTGAGGAAGTCGACGACCTCTTTGATGTCCTGCTTGACCCCGTCGTAGCCCGCCACGTCGGCGAACGTCGTGCCCGGGCGCTCCGTGGAGTAGGTCTTCGCCCGTGAGCGGCCGATCGACATGATCCCGCCCATCTGGCTCTGGGCCCGGCGCTGCATGAACCAGAAGAAGGCGACGAAGATCGCCACGGGGATGAGGAAGGGCAGGATGCTGCTCAGGAAGCCGGGCGTGGGCGTCTTGTACTTGACCTTCACGCCCTGCTCCTCGAGGGCCCGCTGATCGGCCTCGGGGAGCCCCCCGTCGAGCGGGCCGGTGGTGCGGAAGTCCTCGCCGTTGTCCAGGTCGCCCTCGATGGAGCCGTTGGTGTTGTCGACCTCGATCGACTCGACGTCGCCGGCCCGCACCTGCGACATGAACTCGGAGTAGGAGATCTTCTCCGAGCCGGTGGGAGACAGCAGGCTCGGGAGCACGACGATCATCAGCGTGAGGCCGAGCAGCGCCCAGAGGCCCCACTTCGGCATGCCCTGCTCGGTCCGGAACGAGCGGCCACCCCGGCGCGGATCGCGCGAGGGCGGGGGAGGGGGAGGCGGCAGACCCTCGGGGCTCATGGCGCAAGGATACGGGTCGCTCTGCTCGAACCGAAGCCAGGACCCGCATTTCGTTGCCCGACGGCCGCTTCTGGCCCTCGCCCGCATCCGCGCGCGGGCGCCGGGGCGTCGGTATCTTGCGAGCCATGAGCAGCCGCACCTGCGCCAAGCCAAGCTGCAGCGTGAGCGCCTCCGCCACGCTCACCTACGACTATTCCGGCATGACGGCATGGGTGGAGCCGCTCAACACCGAGGCCCACCCCATGCGGTACGACCTCTGCGCCGAGCACGCCGACGCCCTCCGGGTGCCGCGTGGCTGGGCGCTGCAGGACCGGCGGCACGCCCGGCTGTCCGCCGTGCCGGAGTCGCTCGCCTCCTGAGCGTTCGGGGCGCTCCCACCGCCTGCCGGAGGACTACCTGGGCGATGGCCGGCCCCCGTACCCTGGCGCCGTGACCGAGGCCGTCCCGACCACGACCCACGCGCCCGCGGCCCGTCGATGGGGCCTCGGCGACGTCGTCGGCGGATTCCTCCTCGGGCTCGTCGGCTCCCAGATCGTCCTGTCGATCATCCTCGCGGCCACCGATCGCACGGTCGACGAGGCGGACGAGCTTCCGCTCTCCCTCGTCGCCCTGTCCCAGGCGGGGCTGTGGATCGGGCTGCTGGGGATCCCGTACCTCGCGACGCGCCTCAAGGGGCACGGTCTCGTCGCCGACCTGCGTCTGCGGGCGCGGTGGAGGGACGCGTGGGCCGGCGGTGGCGTTGGCGTGGCCCTCCAGCTCGCCGTCCTCCCCCTCCTCTACTGGCCCCTGCTGCACCTGCTCGACCGCGACGCATCCGACCTGGAGGAGCCGGCGCGGGAGCTCACCGACCGCGCCGACGGCGCCATCGGCGTGGTGCTACTCGTGCTCATCGTCGGCATCGGCGCGCCGGTGATCGAGGAGATCTTCTACCGGGGGTTGTTCCAGGGCTCGCTGCTGAAGCGGGGGTTCCCCCCGGCGCTCGCCATCGGGATCAACGCCGTGGTCTTCGGCGTCAGCCACGGCCAGCTCCTGCAGCTCCCCGCTCTGACGATCTTCGGGGTCGTCGCCGGGATCCTCGCCCACCGCGCCGGACGCCTCGGTCCGGCCATCGCCGCCCACGTCGCCTTCAACATGGTGACCGTGATCGCGCTGCTGGCGTCCGGGTGACCGCCTCGGATCTGCCCGAGGTGGGAGGATCGGGGCGATGGACACCGTTCCCGAGACCGCCGATTGGCGCGCTGTGCCGGCGTCGGATCCGCCGACGGAGGCGGTGACGGAGCAGGCGACGGACCCTGTGGCGGAGGGCGCACAACGGCCCACCGTCCCCGGCGGCCCCGCCCATGCCGCGGCCCGGCCCGAGCGACGGGGGCCGCTGCAGACCGGGCGGGAGGCGCCGGCCGAGAGCTGGATCGGCGCGCTCATCACGCTGGGCTGCGTCGTCTTCGTCTTCCTACAGCTGCAGCCGTC
This sequence comes from Acidimicrobiales bacterium, assembly GCA_030681555.1. GTDB lineage: Bacteria > Actinomycetota > Acidimicrobiia > Acidimicrobiales > VFJN01 > VFJN01. The sequence goes on along the minus strand of JAUXRW010000076.1, from coordinate 7,047 downwards.
CGAGCTGCTCGCCGACACCACGCCGGCCGGCGGCGACATGGGCGCCCACGTGTGGGGCCCCGCTTACCTGCGCGACAACCTCCTGCCGAGCTTCCGCCTCACCGGGTGGACGCCCGACTGGTACGCGGGCTTCCCCGCGTTCCAGTTCTACATGCTGCCCCCGGCGCTGCTGATCCTGCTGATCGACGTCATGCTGCCGTACGGCATCTCGATGAAGCTGGTCACGGTCCTGGGGGTCGTCGCCATGCCCGCCTGCGCCTACGCGATGGGCCGGCTCTTCCGGCTGCCGTTCCCGGGCCCGCCGCTGCTGGCCGTGGCGACGGTGCCGTTCCTGTTCGACCGCACGTGGACGATCTACGGCGGCAACATCCCCTCCACGCTGGCCGGTGAGTACAGCTTCTCGATCAGCCTGTCGCTGACGCTGTTGTTCTTCGGGGTCCTCGCTCGCGGCTTGGACGAGGGCCGTCACCGTGGGCTGGCCACCGTGCTGCTGGCGCTGGCGATCCTCTGCCACGCCATCCCCGCCTTCTTCGCCCTCGTGGGTGGTGTGGTACTCGTCCTGATGCGGTTCGACCGGCACCGCATGATGTTCGCGGCACCCGTGCTCGCCATCGGCTGCCTCCTGACCTCGTTCTGGTCGATCCCGTTCGTGCTCCGCCGTGGGCACCTCACCGACATGGGCTGGGAGAAGCTCGAGGGCTACCGGGAGGCCCTGCTGCCCGACGACACGAGGTGGGTGCTGGTCCTGGCCCTCGTCGGCCTCGTGCTGGCGCTGGCGTTCTGGATCCGGGCGGGGGCCTTCTTCGGGATCCTGGCCGGCCTGTCGGGCCTCGGCTTCTGGCTCGATGCCGCCTCGCCCGTCCACATCTGGAACGCCCGCCTGCTGCCGTTCTTCTACCTGTCGCTCTACATGCTGGCGGCGATCGGTGTCTCGGAGGTGCTGCGGTCGATCGCGATCATCCTCGACGGGCAGGTCGACCGCCGCCGCCGCGTCGCGGAGGCTCTCGGTGCCACGCTCGGCTTCGTGGCCGTCGCAGTGCTGGTGGCGCTCCCGTTGCGCACCCTGCCCGGCGGCTCCCTGTCGTCCGACGGCACCTACCGGTGGCTGTTCCTCGAGACGCGCGATGACAGCTTCGTCGACAGCTGGGCCGAGTGGAACTACTCCGGCTACGAGCGCAAGGACAGCTACCCCGAGTACCGCGGGATCGTCAGCGAGATGCAAGAGCTCGGCGAGGAGAACGGCTGTGGGCGCGCCCACTGGGAGTACGAGAGCGACCTCAACCGCTATGGCACGCCGATGGCCCTGATGCTGCTGCCGTTCTGGACCGACGGCTGCATCGGCTCGATGGAAGGCCTGTACTTCGAGTCGTCGGGCACGACGCCGTTCCACTTCCTGAACGCGGCAGAGACGTCGGTGGCGCCGTCCAACCCCGTCCGGGACATGCCGGAGCGCCCGATGCCCTACAGCGGCTTCGACCTCGACAAGGGCGTCGACCACCTGCAGCTGATGGGCACGCGGTACTACATGGCCTTCTCGGACCAGGCGATCCAGGCCGCCACCACCCACCCCGACCTCACGGAGGTGGCGTCGTCGCCCCCGTGGGTGGTCTACGAGATCGACGACAGCGACCTCGTCGAGCCGATGGTCAACGAGCCGGCCGTGGTCGAGGGCATGAGCAACGTCAACCCGGCGTGGCAGCGCGACGCGGTCGCTTGGTACACCGACCCCGAGGCCCTCGACGTCCTGCTGGCCCCCGACGGCCCCGACGCCTGGCAGCGGATCCAGCGGGGTGACGACCCCGAGCGGCGCGAGCTGCCGCCGACCCGGGTGTCCGACATCGACGAGGACGACATGTCGATCAGCTTCGACGTCGACCGCGTGGGCGAGCCGGTGCTGGTGAAGGCCTCGTACTTCCCCAACTGGAAGGTGTCCGGGGCGGACGGGCCGTACCGGGTCACCCCGAACCTCATGGTGGTCGTCCCGACGTCGGAGCACGTCGAGCTCACCTACGGGTACACGAACGTGGAGTACCTCGGCTACGGGCTCACGCTCGTGGCTCTCGGCGGCCTGTTTCTGCTCGTGCGCCGTGGTCCGGTGACCTTCCCGGTGCGCTCCTCGAGGCGACCGGGCGACCTGGATGCCGACGGTGCAGGGGGGCGCGATCCCGCCAGCGATGAGGGCGACACCTGGAACCCGCAGAGCTGGCCGCCCGCACCCGCGCCGGCCCCCGTGGGCTTCTGGGACTCACTCCTCGCGGAGCGCAACGCGGAGCTTGCGGAGGCCGCCGACCGTGCGGAGGATCCGGCGGGCGATGGGCGAGCGGGCCGGACGCACCTCCTCGACCCGAACCGGGATCTCGGCGACGACGATCCCGGCCCGCTCCGCTCGTAGCACCAGCTCGGTGTCGAACAGGTCCGTGCCGAGCTGACAGTGCTCGGCGAGCGGGGCCAGCGCGACGCGATCGAGGGCCTTCATGCCGTGCGTATCCGACGCCCGGAGCCCGAATCCGACGCGCAGCAGCAGGGCGAACCCACCGGTGACCAGACGCCGGGGGAGCGGTCGGGTGTCCTCGGACCCTGCGCCGCGCTTCGACCCCACGACGACCCCTGCCTGCCCCGATCGGATCATGTCGGACGCGCGCCGGAGGAACTCGAGGTCGTAGTAGTCCACGTCGAAGTTCACGACGATCGCCGCCCTGGCCTCGAGCAGGCCGCGGCGCAGGGCCTTGCCGTAGTCCGGACGGGGATCCGACACGGCCGACACCTCCGCGTGGGCGGCGGCCAGATCGGCGGCGAGCCGGGCCGTGCCATCGGTGGAGCCGTTCTCGACGATCAGGATCTCGAACGCTGTTCCCGTCCTCCGCAGGCCCGCCACCAGCGTGCTGATGGTGGCCTCGAGGATGTCCTGCTCGTTGTGGGCGGGGAGCACGACGGAGAGCTCGGGAGCATCCGACGGGCCGGAGGCGTCAGCAGGCATGAGCGCCGACGGTAGCCGTGGCCGCCGGACCCCACGAGTAGGGTGGCACGCCCATGACCCCGGTCCCCTCCCCGCAGCCCTGCTCCGTGCGGCTCCCCGTCACCCCGGTCACCGATGGCTGATCTCGACGCCATCTTCAAGGCCTACGACATCCGCGGCACGACGCCCGACCAGCTGCACCCCAAGCTCGCTCGGGCCATCGGCGGGGCGTTCGCCCGCTTCGCGGCCGAGCAGATCGGCGGCGCCCAGCGCATCCTCATCGCCCGGGACATGCGCCAGAGCGGGGTGGAGCTGGCCGCCGCCTTTGCCGAGGGCGTGCAGGCGCAAGGGCTCGACGTGGTCGACCTGGGGCTCGCCTCCACCGACCTTCTGTACTTCGCCGCCGGCCGGCTCGACGCGCCGGGCGCGATGTTCACGGCGTCGCACAACCCCGCCCGGTACAACGGCCTGAAGCTGTGCCTCCCCGGGGCCCGCCCGGTCGGCGAGGACACGGGGCTCGGCACGATCAAGGCGATGGTCGCCGCAGGGGTGCCCGCATCGCGCGCCACGCCGGGCGGCCGCCAGTCCCTCGACCTGCTCCGAGAGTTCGGCACGCACGTGCGGTCGTTCGTCGACGCCAGGGTGCTGCGCCCGCTCAAGGTCGTGGCCGACACGGCCAACGGCATGGGCGGCCTCGTCGTGCCCGCCGTGTTCCAGGGCCTCCCGTTCGACCTCGAGATCATGTACGGCGACCTGGACGGCTCGTTCCCGAACCACCCCGCCGATCCCATCCAGGCGGAGAACCTCGTCGACCTGCAGGCGCGGGTGCTCGAGGTTGGCGCCGACGTCGGCCTCGCCTTCGACGGCGACGCGGACCGGGTGTTCCTCGTGGACGACAAGGGGCAGCCGGTGTCCGGCTCGCTCACGACCGCGATCGTGGCGGCCAGCGTGCTCGAGAAGCACCCGGGGTCCACGATCCTGCACAACTGCATCTGCTCGAAGTCGGTGCCCGAGGTGATCCGCGAGCGCGGCGGCACACCGGTGCGCACCCGGGTCGGCCACAGCTTCATCAAGGCCGTGATGGCCGAGACGGGGGCGGCCTTCGGCGGCGAGCACTCCGCCCACTACTACTTCCGCGAGAACTGGAAGGCCGACTCCGGATCGATCGCCGCCCTCATGGTGCTCGAGCAGTTGAGCAAACAGGGGGTACCCCTGTCGGAGCTCCGTATCCCGTTCGATCGCTACACGGCGTCCGGCGAGATCAACTTCGAGGTCGGTGATCCCCACGCGGTCATCGAGCGGGTGGCCGGTGCCTACGCCGACGCGTCCCAGGATCGGCTGGACGGTCTCACCGTCGACCACGGCGACTGGTGGTTCAACCTCCGCGCCTCCAACACCGAGCCGCTCCTCCGACTCAACCTGGAGGCATCCGACCAGCCATCCTGTGACGCTCGCGTCGCCGAGCTCCGCGCCCACATCACCTCGGCCTGATCCGCCATCCCACGTCGCCCCTAGGAGTCCCCATGGCCCTCGACCCCCAGCTCCTCGAGATCCTCGCCTGCCCGCAGGACAAGGGGCCGCTCCTCTACATCCCGGACGAGGACGCGCTCTACAACCCCCGGCTGCAGCGGCGCTACGCCGTCCGCGACGACATCCCGATCATGCTGATCGACGAAGCCGAGACGGTGTCCGCCGAGGAGCACGACCGGCTCGTGGCCAAGGCGGGCGCCAAGGGGATCATCCCGACGTTCGAGGCAGGGCAGTAGCGGTGGGAGGCGTCCTCGACTCCGTCGGCATGTTCGACCTGGCCGCCGCCCTGCCGGAGCAGGTCGCCGCCGCGGCCGCCCTCGGCGCGGAGCTGGAGACGCTCCCCGACCACGACGCCATCGAGAACGTCGTCGTGCTCGGCATGGGCGGGAGCGGCATCGCCGGAAACGTCCTCCAGGCCGTGGCCGCGCCGTTCATGCCCGTCCCCGTCACGGTGGTGAAGGGCTACGAAGCCCCGTCCTTCGTCGGGGACGGCACGCTCTGCTTCGCCATCTCGTACTCCGGCAACACCGAGGAGACGGTGGAGGCCGCCCAGATGGCCGCGGCCGCCGGGGCCCGGATGGTGGTGCTCTCGCACGGCGGGCAGCTGGCGTCGCTGGCCGAGTCCTGGGACGCCCCGTACATCCAGCTGCCCGACATCCCGATGCCGCGGGCCGGCGTGGGCGCCGTGAGCATCCCGCCGCTGCTCGTGCTCGAGCGGGTGGGCCTGTTCCCGGGCGCCGCCCAGTACGTCGCCGACGCGGTCCACCAGCTGCGTCGCCGGCGGGGCAAGCTGATCATGGACGGCGGCCCCGCCCAGGAGCTGGCGGCGGCGATCGGGCGCACCATCCCCATCGTCTACGGCGGCGATGCCATCGGCGAGGTGGCCGCCTACCGCTTCAAGTGCGAGGTCAACGAGAACGCGAAGGCCCCGGCCTTCGCGGGCGCCCTCCCGGAGATGTGCCACAACGAGATCGCCGGCTGGGGCCAGCACGGCGACGTCACCCGCCAGGTGCTCACGGCCGTGCGGTTCCGCCACGACTTCGAGCACCCGCAGGTGGCCCGCCGCTTCGACCTGACGCACGACATCCTCGACGAGGTCGTGCACACAGTCCTCGACGTGCAGGCCGAGGGCGAAGGCGCCCTGGCCCAGCTCTTCGACCTCATCATCCAGGGCGACTTCGTCAGCCTGCACCTCGCCACGCAGGCCGGCGTCGACCCGGGCCCCATCCCGGTGCTCAACGACCTGAAGGCCGCCCTCGAGGCCTGAGTCCGGCGGTGTTCGTCGGCGAGGCACCATCCTCGCTACCATCGGGGCCCCCGGGCTGATCAGGGTGGTGCCTGCTGCACCCAGCCCACTCCACCACCAACCGCGCGCCTCGCTTGGCGCGCCCTCGGAGGAACCATGACCACGATCACCCCTGATCAGGACTTCAAGGTCGCCGACCTCTCCCTCGCCTCCTGGGGGCGCAAGGAGCTCGAGCTGGCCGAGGTCGAGATGCCCGGCCTCATGGCGCTGCGCGCCGAGTACGGAGACAGCCAGCCCCTCGCCGGCGCCCGCGTCGCCGGGTCGCTCCACATGACCATCCAGACCGGCGTGCTCATCGAGACTCGCACGGCCCTCGGGGCGGACGTCCGCTGGGTCAGCTGCAACATCTTCTCCCCGCAGGACCACGCCGCCGCGGCCATCGCCGTCGGCCCCGACGGCACCATCGACCAGCCGTCCGGTGTCCCCGTCTTCGCCTGGAAGGGCGAGTCGCTTGAGGAGTACTGGTGGTGCACCGAGCAGCTCTTCAAGTTCGCCAACGGCGAGGGCCCGAACATGATCCTCGACGACGGCGGTGACGCCACGCTCCTGGTGCACAAGGGCGTCGAGTACGAAAAGGCCGGCGCCGTCCCCGACGCGACCGACGACGACCCCGAGGAGTGGCACGTCATCGTCGACGTCCTCAAGAGCTCCCTCGCCGAGAACCCCAACCGCTGGACCGCCGTCGCCGCCAGCATCAAGGGCGTCACCGAGGAGACCACCACCGGCGTGCACCGCCTCTACGAGATGCTGGAGCGCGGCGAGCTGCTGTTCCCCGCCATCAACGTCAACGACTCCGTCACCAAGTCGAAGTTCGACAACCTCTACGGCTGCCGGCACAGCCTCGTCGACGGCATCAACCGGGCCGTCGACGTCATGCTCGGCGGCAAGGTTGCCGTGGTCTGCGGCTACGGCGACGTCGGCAAGGGCTGCGCGCAGTCGCTCCGCGGCCAGGGCGCGCGCGTGGTCGTAACCGAGATCGACCCCATCTGCGCGCTGCAGGCGGCCATGGAGGGCTTCGAGGTCAACACCCTCGAGTCCGTGCTCTCCACCGCCGACATCTTCATCACCAGCACCGGCAACAAGGACATCATCTCCGCCGAGCACATGGCGCGGATGAAGCACAACGCCATCGTCGGCAACATCGGCCACTTCGACAACGAGATCGACATCGCCGGGCTCGCCAAGATGAGCGACGTCCGCAAGGTCGAGATCAAGCCCCAGGTGCACGAGTTCGTGTTCCCCGACGGGCACTCCG
>JAUXRW010000045.1 GCA_030681555.1 Acidimicrobiales bacterium | reverse complement strand
AGATGCGCACGTGGCTGCCGCGCCTGGTCGGGATCGAGCGCTCGATCGCCCTGCGGGTCGGCTCGGGCGACGATGCGGTGCTCCTGCGGGCCCAGCCCGAGGCGGCCCACGCCGAGCAGCTCACCCGGGACGAGATCACGGCCTCTGTCCACTACATCTCCTGGGAGCTCACCGAGGACGAGGTGGCGAAGGTCGAGGAGGGCCCGGTCTCCCTGGTCGTCGACCACGAGGAGTACCAGGAGCAGACCGAGCTCCCCCCCGCCACGGTCGCCGAGCTGCTCGTCGACCTCCGCGGCTGACCCGCACGGCCGCCGGTCGGGCGGCCTCGAACCGGCAGTACCGGCAGGACGCGAAGATGTGGCATTCGGGGCGTTCGCCCGCTCCGGGGCGGTTCGTCCCGTTGCCGGGGGACCGGTTCGCCGTCACACTCACCGCGTGGAGCGCGTGGCGGACCGACAGGCGCTGGTCGCCGCCCTGGTGGGCGACGGACAGGAAGCGCAGGACCTGCGGGGTCGCTTGCTGCGCACCCGCGAGGTGGCGTTGCTGTTCCGGGTGTCCGAGCGGGCCGTCACCGACTGGGCCCGGCGGGGGCGCATCCCGTCCGTGCGCACGCCGGGCGGCCACCGCCGGTATCCCGCCGACGAGGTATGGACGCTGCTCGACAGCCACGAAGGGCGGAGCTGACCCCACGCCCACGCGGTTCAGGGCACGAGAGGCCCTCACGGGGCCCGACATGTCCCCGAAGCCGCTGACGCTCGGACTTCGGGACGCCGGATGTCCTCAGCGGGCTGCTCGTGCCCCCAACCTGCTGGTGGCCGCCGCGCTTTGTGACGGCTGGCACCGGCTTGCATCGACGGGGGCCGGGGACAGAGACTGCGCAGACCTGCCCCCGCACCACGAAGAGCCCCCCGAACCATGGAACTCGCCTGGCGCCGCCATGCGGCATGCCGAGGACTGGACCCAGAGATCTTCTACCCCGTGGTCGACGACGACGTCGACGACGCGAAGGTGGTCTGCGGGGAGTGCGGCGTCCGCGAGACGTGCCTCGAGTTCGCCCTGCAGCGACGCGAGAAGGAAGGCGTCTGGGGCGGCGCCACGGAGAAGGAGCGCCGCCGCATCCTGCGCCAGCGGCGCCGGGCCTCCTGATCTGATCTCCGGCGGCCCCGCGCGCCACAGCAGATAGGTTCGCCTCATGGCTGACCAGGGCTTCGCCGAGCACGGGGGATGGCCGGTGATCCTGGGCTCGCTCATGGAGGGTGGCACCCTCACCCGGGAGCAGGCGCGCGTCACGATGGCCGAGATCCTGGACGGCGCAGCGAGCCCCGCCCAGATCTCGGCGTTCATCGTCGCCCTGCGGATGAAGGGCGAGACGGTCGAGGAGCTGGTCGGGATGGTCGAGGCGATGCTCGATGCGTCCGAGCGGGTGTCCATCGACGTGTCCGGTCCCGTGGTGGACGTCGTCGGCACGGGCGGCGATCGAGCCCACACGATCAACGTCAGCACCATCTCCGCCCTCGTCGTGGCCGGAGCCGGCGGCAAGGTCTGCAAGCACGGCAACCGGGCGGCGTCGAGCGCCTGCGGGGCGGCCGACCTCCTCGAGGCGCTCGGCGTGGCGATCGAGCTGGGGCCCGCCGGGGTCGCCCGCTGCGTCGAGGAGGCGGGCATGGGGTTCTGCTTCGCGCCGCGGTACCACCCCGCCATGCGCCACGCCGGGCCGTCCCGACGCGATCTCGGCATCCCCACGGCCTTCAACATCCTCGGTCCGCTGTCGAACCCCGCTCGCGTGCGGCGGTACCTCATCGGCGTCGCGGACCTGCGGATGGCGGAGCGGATGGCGGGCGTGCTCCAGGCCAACGGAGCGGTGCGGGCGCTCATCGTGCACGGTGGCGACGGGCTCGACGAGCTCACCACCACGGGCCCGTCCACGGTCGTCGAACTCCATGACGGCCGGGTGACCACGTGGGAGGTCGATCCCGAGTCCCTCGGCCTGCCGCGGGCCGACCGCGAAGACCTCGTCGGCGGCGACGCCCACGTGAACGCCGACCTGGCCCGCCGGGTACTCGCCGGGGAGCACGGCCCCCACCGGGACATCATCACGCTCAACGCCGGCGCCGCCCTGCTCGCAGCAGGCTTCGCGGACGACCTGCCCGGCGGCATGGAGGCGGCTCGTGCCGCGCTGGACGGCGGCGCCGCGGTCGCCGCCCTCGCTCGGCTGGTCGAGGTGTCGCAGGCAAGCGCCCATCCACCTGGACGGGCTGGATAACCGTCGTTATCCTGGCCCCTGCATGACCCAGGCTGCCGAACCCTCCGCCGTCGCGCCCCCGGGCGACGGCGACGACCCGATTCGCGAGAAGCTCATCGCGGCAGCCGCCGATGTGTTCGCAGAGAAGGGCTACGACGGCGCCGGCGTTGCCGAGATCGCCCGTCGCGCCGGGTACACCACGGGCGCCATCTACGGCCGTTTCACGGGCAAGGCCGAGCTCCTGCTCGCCGCCATCGAGCACCGTTCGACCAGCGAGCTCGACGTGCTGTTCAACGAGCACCGGTTCGACGGCAAGGTCACCGACATCCTGACGACCGTGGGATCGCACCTCGTCACCGACGAGCGCGACGACGGCGCGCTGCTGCTCGAGGCGTTCGTCGCCGCCCGCCGCGACCCCGACGTCCGGCGCATGATGCAGAGCGCGCTCGACCTGCGCGGCGACCGACTCGCCGATCTGGTCTCCGAGGCCCAGGCCACCGGCGCCATCGATCCGGCGCTCGACGCCGAGGCCGTGGTGCGGTTCTGCCACGCCGTCGGCTTCGGGTTCCTCCTCTTCCGGGCCGTCGAGCTCGACCTCCCCGACGCCAAGCCGTGGGAGGACCTCATCGCCCGGCTCGTCGACGCCCTCGATGTGGCGCCCAGCGGCCGCACGCGCCCCGCCGACGCCGACCAGGCCTTCGGTCCGGATCCGATCACACCACGCCAGATCACTGCCCCAGGGGGACCACCACCGTGAGCACCAACGAGCAGCTCCTCGGCCGCGCCGAGGTCAACGATCTCGAGGCCATCCTCTCGATCACGTCGAAGGACGTCGACGAGCTGGTCCACGCGGTCAAGGACAACGCCGACGCCGTCTTCACGTGGAACTACGAGAAGGGCGAGCGCCCAGCGCTCAACAAGCTCTACGAGAAGGCGAAGGGCGCCCAGTGGAACGGCGAGACCGACCTCCCGTGGGACACCGTCGTCGACATCGAGAAGGTCGTGGCCAGCGCTCCCCGGGACCCCGAGGCCGACCCCGTGTTCATCGCCGCCACCCAGCCCGGTGCGCCGCTCGCCAACTGGGGTGAGAAGGAGTGGGGGCAGTTCATCATCGAGTCGCAGAACTGGACCATGAGCCAGTTCATGCACGGTGAGCAGGGTGCCCTCGTGTGCACCGCCAAGATCGTCGAGACGGTGCCGTGGATCGACGCCAAGTACTACGCGGCCACGCAGGTGATGGACGAGGCCCGCCACGTCGAGGTGTTCGCCAAGTACCTCGACACGAAGCTGAACGGCCACTACCCGCTCAACGCCCACCTCGGCATGCTGCTCGACGACATCATCGCCGACAGCCGCTGGGACATGACCTACCTCGGCATGCAGATCATGGTGGAGGGCCTGGCCCTGGCCGCGTTCGGCTTCATGCACATGCTCACCGAGGAGCCGCTCCTCAAGCAGCTGCTCCGGTACGTGATGAGCGACGAGGCCCGCCACGTGGCCTTCGGCGTCCTCTCGTTGAAGGAGTACTACGGGGAGCTCAGCGACGCCGAGATGCTCGAGCGCCAGGAGTTCGCCTTCGAGGCAGCGGTCCGCATGCGCGACCGGTTCCTCCAGCAGGAGGTGTGGGAGCGCGTCGGCGTCGACGTCCGATCGATGATCAAGCTCCAGCTGGAGCACCAGGGCGACAAGAACGAGGACCCGTTCCAGCAGCTGCTGTTCTCGAAGATCGTGCCCAACTGCAGGAAGCTCGGGCTCCTCGACCGCAACGACGGATGGCTCCGCACGAAGTTCGGCGAGATGGGCGTGATCCAGTTCGAGGACTGGGTGGACACGGGCTCCGACTACGAGTCCTTGAGCCTCGATCAGCTCGAGAACGAGCGTTTGGCGGCAGACGGCGCCGCAGTGGCGTAATCTGACACCGACGACCCCTCGGCCGAAAGATCGGGGGGCGCGGGGCCCGGCGCTTCGGGGGGAGCGCCGGGCCCCGCCGCGTCCGGCACAGGCCGCCGCCGGTAGCCTGCCCCCGTGCCCGAGGCCGCTCCCACCACACCGCCCCGCTACCGCTGTTCCTCGTGCGGCAACCTCACCCGCTTCGACGTCACGACCAGCCGGCGGGTGCGCTCCTTCCACCACTACACGGTGGGCGGGGAGCTGACAATCGAGGACAGCGAGGTGCTCGACGAGCAGGTCGAGGAGGTCGCCTGCCGCTGGTGCGGCCCCCCCGGCGCGATCGTCGGCGCCGGTGTCACACCCCCTGCGTAGGGTCGTCACGAACCCGCGAGGAGGCCCGGATGTCCGGTGAGGCACTGCAGATCAGCTGCACGGAGTGTGTGATGGAGGGCACCGACGCCTGTGCCGACTGCGTCGTGACGTTTCTCTGCAGTCGCGCGCCGGGCGAGGCCGTGGTCATCGACGTCGCCGAGGCACGGGCGCTCCGGCTGCTCGAGCGGGGCGGCCTCGCCCCCACGTTGCGCCACCGCCGCCGCACGGGTTGAGCGCCCCGTCGGGGTCCTTCAGAGGCGCGATGGTCGGCTGCTACCGTTCGGCGCCGGAGGTGGCGAACCGGGGCACCCGACCCCCCGAGCCTGACGCGTGCAGAAACTCCATCTCGTAGGGTTCACAACTGACCAGGACGGGCTCATCCTCAGCGCCCGTCGCGGCGCGCGCTCCGGCGGCTACACGCTGGTGCTGGACGACGCGCTGGCCGAGGCCGTGGATGCCCTGCGGGCCCGCCAGGAGGACACAGACGTCGCTGGCCCCCGCAGCGGGCGCGCCGATCGGGTGGAGAGCCGGCTCCCGGTGAGCGAGATCCAGGTCCGCCTGCGCCGGGGCCGCAGCCTCAAGGACGTGGCCAAGGACGCCGGCGTCGAGCCCGAATGGGTGGAACGCTTCGCCGCCCCCGTGTTCGCCGAGCAGGCGCAGGTCATCGCCCGGGTGCGGTCCACCTTCCTCCGCCGACCCCGGCTCGGGCCCTCCGGGATGCGCATCGGCGATGCCGTCCGACGCAACCTCGTGGAGCGTGGAGTGATCATGTCCCCCGCCGAGTTCGACGCCGCCTGGACGACCCAGCAGCGGGCGGACGGCCGATGGGTGGTGCGGTTCTCGTTCCACTACCGCGGCAGCAACCGCACCCTGCGGTTCGACGTCGCCGAGCCCAACGGTGAGCCCGTGGCGGCCGACTCGCTCACCGGCCAGCTGGCCTATGTCACCCCGCCGCCCAAGCGCCCCACCCCCCGGCCGAAGGCCGTGAAGCCGGAGGATGACGGCGAGGCGCCCACGGCGAAGCGGGCCGTCGTCAGCGTCGGCTTCCGCGCCGAGGCACCCCCGAAGGCGGTGTCGCGCCCGGCGAAGGAGCGCGAGCGAGCGGCCAAGCAGATGACCAAGGCGGCCGCCCGGCGAGCCATCGAGGGCGAGCGCGGCGCGGCCCGCAAGGCGCGGGAGCGGTCCCGGATGCTCGCCCAGCGAGAGCGGGAGGCCCGGGCCGACGAGCAGCGCCGCCAGCGCGAGCAGGCCGCACGGGTCCGCGAGGCGGCCATCGCCGCACGGATCGCCGCGGCCGAGCAGGCCGAGCGTGAAAAGGCCGAGGCTCGGGCCGTCGCCGCCCGGCAGGCCGAACGGGATGCGGCGCGTCGCATCGCCCGATCGAAGGCCAAGTCGGCCCCGCCCAAGACCGGTGGCAGCTCCAAGGGGCCCGCCCGCAAGGCGTCTGCAGCGAGATCCGCACCTGCGGGCAAGGCGACGCCGGCCCGCCCGAGCGCGCGGCCCCGTCCGGAGCGCGTGGACCCGCAGCGGGCGTCTGCGCCGTCGCGGCCCCGCACGGTCGCGACGTCGTCGGGACCCGCGCCCCGACCATCCGCGCCGGCGAGCAGCTCGGCACCGCCCCGACCCAGCGGACCGCCCCGTCCCGATGCGCGGGTGGACGCCGTGCCGCCGCCGGCGACGCGCCGTGCAGAGCGCCGTGCTTCCGAGGTCCCCGCCGCCGCGCCGAGGCCCGAGGCCCGTCCACCGCATGCGGCGCGCGAGCCGGAGCCGCCCGCGCCCCGTCGTCGGCGCGTCGAGCCGCCCGTCGAACCGCGTCACGCCGAAGGGGCGGCGGCTCCCCAGGAGCGATCAGGTCTCAGCGGCGCCGCCGTGGATGTGTACGGACCCGAAGCCACCCGCGCCCTGTTCCGAGCCGGTCTGGTGGAACAGGCCGGCGACGGCGGCGACGGCAGCGGTGGCAGCCGTAAGCGGGCCGCCGAGGGGCCGATCACGCAGCCGGTGCCAGCTGTCAGGGCCGAGCGCGCCGCGGGCGAGAACGGCTCCGGGCCCCGCCAGCGCCCGCCGGGGGCGCGCCGCACGCGGCCGCTCCGCGCCACGTAGCGAGGCCAGCTGCTCCCCACCGTCGAGTCCCTACGCGCCGTGGGCGCAGCGGCCGGGCTGGACCTGGTGGAGGTGACCTCGGCCGACCCCTTCGTGGAGGTGCGCCACACGCTCGAGCGTCGGAAGGCCGAGGGCCTCCACGGCGGCATGCAGTTCACCTACCGGCGCCCGGAGGTGTCCACTGATCCGGGCCGCGCGTTGCCGGACGCCCGCGCCCTCGTCGTCGCGGCTCGGGGCTACCTGACCGACGTGCCGGTCGCCGATCCCGTCGGTCGCCAGGCCCGGATCGCCCGCTACGCCTGGGACGACCACTACGCCCACCTGCGGGCCGGCCTGACGGCGATCTCCGAGGCGCTGCGAGCCGCGGGGTGGCGCACGCGCGTCCTCGTCGACGACAACGCCCTCGTGGACCGCGCCGCCGCCCACCGGGCGGGGATCGGCTGGTGGGGCAAGAACGCCAACCTGCTGCTGCCGGGGCTGGGCAGCTGGTACGTGCTCGGGTCGGTGGTCACCGACGCGCCCCTGCCGAGCTCGAGCGGGGTGGTGGCGGAGGGGTGCGGCGGGTGCACCCGCTGCCTCGATGGCTGTCCCACGGGGGCGATCGTGGCGCCGGGCCTCGTCGACGCTCGACGGTGCCTGTCCTGGCTGCTGCAGGCCGAAGGCGAGTTCCCTCGGGCGCACCGGAGCCAGCTCGGTGCCCGGATCTACGGGTGCGATGACTGCCAGGAGGTGTGCCCGCCGAACCGCCGGGCCGAGGTGCGGCCGCCCACCGGCGCGGAGCGGCCTGCGGCGCCCCTGCTCGCCCTCCTCGACGAGGCGGACGAGGTCGTGCTGGCCTGGGCCGAGCGCTGGTACATTCCCAAGCGCGAGGTGCGCTACGTGCGCCGCAACGCCTTGGTGGTCCTCGGCAACATCGCCCGAGGCGACGACCCCGACGTCGTGGCCATCCTCCGGCGCCACCTGCGCCACCCGGACCCGCTCCTCCGGGCGCACGCGGTCTGGGCGGCGCGACGCGTCGGCCGAGGGGACCTGGTGGACGACCCCGACGTGGGGCTCGCCCACGACACGGACCCGATGGTCGTCGAGGAATTGGCGGCGGCCACGCCGGCCCGATGACGCACATCTTCGTCACGAACGACTTCCCCCCGAAGATCGGCGGGATCCAGACGATGCTCTGGGAGCTGTGGCGACGGCTCGATCCGAGCACGTTCGTCGTGCTCACCACGCCGCACCCAGACGCCGCGGCGTGGGACGCAACCCAGCCCTACCGGATCGTGAGGACGACCCAGCAGGTGCTCCTGCCGACGCCCGGCCTGCGGCGGCAGGTCGAGGAGCTGGCCGCGGAGGTCGGTGCCCGCCACGTCGTGCTGGACCCGGCCCTGCCCGTGGGGCTGCTCGGTCCACAGCTGCGGGACCTCGACCACGGGATCGTCGTCCACGGCGCCGAGGTGACGGTGCCCGGCCGGCTTCCGGGCACGAAGCAGATCCTCGGGCGCGTGCTGCGCGGGGCCGGCCTCGTCGTGAGCGCCGGCGGGTACCCGCTGGCTGAGGCCACGCGAGCCGCCGGGCGTCCCCTGCCGAGCGTGCTGGTGCCGCCCGGCGTCGACACGGACCGCTTCGTGCCCCTGGACGGTGCCGAGCGGGCCGCCACCCGCACACGCCTCGGACTGCCGGTCGAGGGTCGCCTGGTGGTCAGCGTCAGCCGTCTGGTGCCACGCAAGGGCATGGACGTCCTGATCCGGGCGGCGTCGCTTCTCGGGCCGAGCCGGCCGGACCTCACGGTGGCGATCGGTGGCACCGGCCGGTCCCACGGCGGGCTGCAGCGCCTCGTCGATCGCACCGGGGCGCCCGTGCGCCTCCTCGGGCGGGTGGCCCACGACGACCTTCCCGCGCTCTACGGCAGCGCCGACGTGTTCGCCATGCTGTGCCGCAACCGGTGGGCCGGCCTGGAGCAGGAGGGCTTCGGGATCGTGTTCCTCGAGGCTGCCGCAGCGGGCGTGCCCCAGGTGGCGGGCGACAGCGGGGGAGCGGCCGAGGCCGTGGTGGACGGCGAGACCGGGTGGGTCGTGCGGACGCCGGGCGAACCGGCCGTCGTCGCGGAGGCCATCGCCCGCCTGCTCGACGACCCCGAGGCGGCTCGCCGCATGGGCGCCGCCGGCCGGAGTCGGGCGGCCGAGGGGTTCTCGTACGACGTTCTGGCCCGTCGCCTCGGTGCGGCCCTGGCGGCGTGGGAGGCTGACGCTCGTGGCTGAGCGCTACGAGGACCCCCACCCCGGCGACGGGCTCGTGAACCTTGCCTTCGCCGGCACCGGCGCGCTCGTGGGCACGAGCCTGGCCGGCAGCCTCCTGCCGGACACGTTCGGCATCGTCCACGCCATCCTGGCGGGCTTGCTCTTCGTCGTCGGCACAGGTGCGCTGCTGTGGGCGTACGCCCTCGGCGTCTCCCGCAGCCGAGCCGTCGTGGTCACGCTGGCCGGCCTCTTCTTCCTCGCCGGCGGCGCCGCCCCGCCCGACACGCGGCAGCGCTTCCGGGTGGCCCTGGCCGTCCAGGTCGTCGCGGTCGTGGCCGCGGCCGCCATCCGGCCGTTCACGGAGGTGGCCTTCGGGATCCTGGCTCCCATGTTCGGGCTGGGTCTGATGGCCATGTGGGGCGGCCGCTACGGCTTGTTCGCGGCGAAGGAAGCCGACCACAGGGGCGCGTCGCGCTCGTGACGCCGCCGCTGTGGCTCGTCCTCATCGGCCTCGAGTTCCCGGTCGTCATGGCGCTGCTCGACTGCTGGCAGCGGCCGGAGGACCACTTCCTGGAGGGCGCCGAGGACCGCGTGGCCTGGCTGCGCTGGCTGGTGGTCGCCGTCGTGACCGTGCCGATGCTGCTCGGGTACGGGATCGTCCTCGGCTACTACTTCGCCGTCGTCCGGCGGAACTCGCCGGCCGCCCGCCGCTGACGCCCCGATCCGGTCCCGCACCCCTGCGGTGGGTCAGAATGCTCCTCCTGCACCCACACGCCGGATAGAGGGAGGCGCTCCACCGATGGCCGATCAGGCGACGGAGACCATCGAGATCTCCGCGTCCCCCGAGCGCGTGCTCGAAGCGCTCCTCGACCTCGAGAGCTACCCCACGTGGGCCCAACCTGAAGGGCGTCACGGTCGACTCCCGCGACGAGGAAGGCCGCGGTCGGGAGGTCACCTTTCGGGCGGCGGCCATGGGTCGCAGCACCAGCTACACCCTCAGCTACACCTACGAGGACGAGCCCACCCGCATGTCCTGGAAGCTCGTCCGGGGCGACATCGCCCGGAGCATCGAGGGGTCGTACCTGCTCGAGCCCGCACCCGGAGCCCCCGATCGCACGAACGTCACCTACGACCTCACGGTCGACCTGCTGGTCCCGCTCCCCGGCTTCGTGAAGCGCCGGGCGGAGGCGAAGATCATCAACACCGCGCTGCGGCAGCTCCGGCACCACCTGGAGCCGTGACCCGGATCCTGCTGTTCACCGGGAAGGGCGGCGTAGGCAAGACCACGACGGCGGCCGCCACCGCCGAGACGATTCGCTTCCTGTCCCTGCCCGACATCCTCTCGCGCTACATGGAGCGGCTCTTCCCCGTCGGCCGGCGCGTCAACAAGGTCGTCGCGCCGGTGCTGTCCCGGGTCACCAGCCTCATCCTCACCGACCCGCAGCGCACGAGCGTCCGGCTCGTGGTGAACCCGGAGCGCATCGTCATCGCGGAGGCCCGGCGCACCTACACCTACCTCTCGCTGTTCGGCTACCGGGTCGATGCCGTGGTGGCCAACCGCCTCCTACCCGACGAGGTCGCGGACCCGTGGTTCGCCCGGTGGAAGGCCCTCCACCTGGAGCACCTCCAGGCGATCGAGGAGGGCTTCGCGCCGCTCCCGGTGCTGAAGGTGGAGCTGGCACCCACCGAGCTCGTCGGCCTGGACGCCCTGCGGGACTTCGGCGGGCGCGTCTACGGCGACCTCGATCCGGCCGCTCGGCTGCACGTGGGCCAGCCGCTCAAGGTGCACCGCCGCAACGGGCGCACGACGTTGTCGCTCGAGCTGCCGTTCGCCGACCGCGACGACCTCGAGCTCGGCCGACGCGCCGACGAGCTCCTCGTGCGGGTGGGGCCGTACCGTCGCGCGGTGACGCTGCCCGACTCCCTGCGCAGGCGACCGGTGGTGGACGCGACGTTGAAGCGGGGCAAGCTGCGCGTGATCTTCGAGGGGAGGGCCGACGATGGCGAGCGCTGACAGGGACGACCTGGCGGCGGGCGTCGAGCACGTCCAGGCCGCGGCGAAGGAGATGATCCGGGCCACCCGGAGCTTTCTCGACGTCGCCGAGCACCTGGTGGACGACCCGGCTGCGCTCCAGAGCCTGGTCGCCACGCTCGGCGGCCTCCTACAGGCCGTCAGTGGCCGGTTGCGGCCGCAGGCCGCCCAGGACCCCGGCGACGAGGACGACGGTCGCGTGCAGCGGATCAGCCTCTCCTAGCCCGGCGCTGGCCGCGGGAGCGGAGGTCCCTTCGGCGACCTACGATCAGGCGCACCCCACCCGTCGACATGGAGGTGCTGTGGCCGTCCTCACCGAAGCCGCCATCCGGGAGCTCGCCGCGATGAGGGGGGAGGCGGCACCGATCACGTCGTGCTACCTCGACGTGGACGGTCGGCGACTCGTCCGCCACCAGGACGTCGAGCACGAGCTCGACACGATGCTCCGGGAGGCGCGGCTGCGGGCCAACGGCCACCAGTCCGTGCACGAGGACCTGCAGCGCATCGAGGCGTTCGTGCGGGGCGGCTTCGATCGCAGCTCGACGCGCGGGCTCGCCTTCTTCGCCTGCGCGGCCAGTGATCTCTGGGAGGTCATCGAGCTGCCCGTGCCCGTGCGCTCCCAGCTGGTGATCAACCACGCGCCGGCGGTCGGCCAGCTCGAGTCGGTCGTGCAGGAGCACGAGCCCGTCGGCGTCCTCCTCGCCGATCGACAGCGCGCCCGGCTCTTCGTGTTCGCGCTCGGGCGTCTGGTCGACCACACGGAGCTCCTCGACGAGCTCCCGCGGGACTACGACAGCCGCGGTGAGCGAGAGCGCGGCACGCCGGCGGCGCACGTCGACGAGCTGGCCCACCAGCACCTGCGCCACAGCGCGAAGGTGGCCTTCGAGCTGTGGCAGTCGCACGGCTTCCAGCACCTCGTGATCGGCGCGCCCGATCCGATCGCCAACGAGCTGGAGGGCAACCTCCACCCGTACCTGCAGGAGCGGCTCTGCGGGCGGGTGAAGGTGGGCGTGGGGGCGAGCGACGCCGAGGTTCTCGCGGCTGCGGAAGCGGCGGAGGCCGAGGTGGAGCGACGCCGCGAGGCGGAGATCGTCGGACGCCTGCGCGAGGCGGCAGCTACCGGACGCCGCGGCGTCGGCGGGCTGGCCGGCACCCTCATCGCGCTGAACGAGCGTCGGGCCGAACGGCTGATCGTCTCGAAGGGCTACGCAGAAGAGGGCTGGCGCTGCCCGGAGACGGACGCACTAGCGCTGGTGGGGCCGACCAACCCTCTCAACGGTGCCGCCATGGACCACGTCGACGACGTCGTGGAGGACGCCATCGAGGAGGCGCTCACGCAGGGCCTCCCGGTCACGATCTGCGTCGGCAACGCCGACCTCGACGTGCTCGGTCGGATCGGCGCGCTCCTGCGCTACTGACCGCCAGCGCCGGTCGGGCCGGCGCTGGACCATGCTGTGGCGATGCGAACGATCGGCATCGACGTCGGCGGGACGAAGGTCCTCGGGGTGGTGCTGAGTGCCGACGCCCCGACCGACGTGCTCATCGAGCATCGCGTACCCACGCCTCCGGGCGGCGAAGGGCTCGTGGCCGTCCTGGCCGAGCTCGTCGACCAGCTGCGCGCCGAGGGCGACGTCGCGGCCGTGGGGGTCGGGGTGCCGGGCCTCGTCGATCGGGCCGGCGTGCTCCGGGTGGGCCCCCACCTGCCCCGCCTCCGTGACGTCCCGTTGGCGGACGAGCTGGCCGCCCGCACCGGTGTGCCGGTCGAGGTGGACAACGACGCCAACGGCCACGCGGTCGCCGAGCACCGGGGCGGGGCGGCGGCAGGGGTGGATGAAGCCCTCGTGGTGTCCTTCGGCACGGGCATCGGCGCCGGGATCATCACGGGCGGGAAGCTGCTGCGGGGAGCCAACGGCTTCGCGGGCGAGCCGGGTCACATGATCGTCGACCCGAACGGTCCGCCCTGCCCGTGTGGCCGGCGGGGCTGCTGGGAGCGCTTCGCCTCGGGCACGGGCCTCGGCCGGCTCGCCCGGGACGCTGCCCTCGGCGGCCGGCTCGACCTCGCGGTCGACCTCGCCGGGGGCGACCCGGAGCTCGTGCGGGGCGAGCACGTCACGGCCGCCGCCCGGCAAAACGACCCCGACGCGCTCGGCGTCCTGCACGAGCTGGCCCGGTGGATCGCCATCGGCCTGGCCAACCTGGCCAACATCGTCGACCCCGGGATCATCGTCATGGGCGGGGGGCTGGTGGAGGCGGCGGATCTCCTCCTTCCGCCGGTACGGACGCACTTCGGTGCGTCCCTGATGGCCGTCGACCACCGGCCCGCTGTGCCCATCGTCCCCGCCGTGCTGGGGGAGCAGGCCGGGGCCATCGGGGTGGCCCTCCTCGCTGCGGAGCTCGTCTAGGCGACCCGCAACCAGGCGATGCGCTGCCGGAGGAGCACGCGCTCGCCCTGCCACGCCACCATCTCGATGAGACGCCCCTCGAAGGGCGACCGCACGGGCACGGGGTCCTGCCCCCGTACGGCCACGTGGCCGATCACGTCCCCGGCGGCGACGTCGGCCCCGCGGGCGAGGGGCTCGTAGATGCCGGCGACCGGACTGACGATCACTCGCTCCGGCACGTCGATGGTCTCGCCTGCGTCCATGGAGCGACCATCGCGCCCGGACGTCGCGGGGCGGTTCCCGGCTCGTGAACGGCGCCGGGCTGCGCGCTGACCGGCCGCTGAACGAGGGTCGCCCTAGTCCGTCCCGTGGTGCTCGACGTGGCGGCGACGGCAGTCCTCGATCTCCTGGCGAGCGGCGGCGGCGCCCTCCCACCCGCGGACGCTCGAGTGCTTCTCGGGCTCGAGCGCCTTGTAGACCTCGAAGAAGTGGCCGATCTCGTCGGTCAGGTGATCGGGCAGTTCGCTGAGCTCCGTCACGTGCGTCCACCGGGCGGCGCCGGCCGGGACGCAGAGGATCTTGGCGTCCGGCCCAGCGTCGTCGGTCATCCAGAACACGCCGACCGGCCGGGACGTGACCCAGCAGCCGGGGAAGGTGGGGTCGTCGAGCAGCACGAGCGCGTCGAGCGGGTCACCATCCTCGGACAGGGTGTCCGGGATGAAGCCGTAGTCCGCCGGATAGGCCGTCGCTGTGAACAGCCGCCGGTCGAGCCTCATCACGTGCTGCTCGTGGTCGAACTCGTACTTGTTGCGGCTCCCGCGAGGGATCTCGATGACGACGTCGATCTCAGCATCCACGTGGCGATCATCCCACCGTCCGCGCCGAACCGGGCGGCGGTCACCCCGCCGACGTCGGGGGCGCCCGTGGCCCACGAGCGCGCGCGAGTGCCCTGAACCCTGCGCAGGCCGCCCAAACGGGTTCCGGGTGGGGGAAGGGGCCGGGGGTACCCTCGGTACATGGAGTTCCGCCGCATCAACGGGATGCCCCCCTATGTCTTCACCATCATCGACGGGTTGAAGATCGAGGCGCGGCGAGCCGGCGTGGACGTCATCGACCTGGGCTTCGGCAACCCCGACATCCCGTCGCCGGAGATCGCCGTCGACAAGCTGTGCGAGGCGGCCCACAACACCCGCAACCACCGCTACTCGGCCAGTCGCGGCATCCCGAAGCTGCGCCAGGCGGTGGCCGACCTCTACAAGCGGCGCTTCGACGTCGACCTCGATCCCGACACCGAGGTCATCTCCACGATCGGGGCCAAGGAGGGGTTCAGCCACCTCATGTGGGTGCTGCTCGACCAGGGCGATGCCGCCATCGTCCCCTCGCCGTCGTACCCGATCCACATCTGGGGTCCGCTCTTTGCCGGCGCAGCGGTGCGCGAAGTGCCGATGACCACCGACGTGAACGACGACGGCGGCTTCCTCGACCGGATCCGCCACGTGTTCGAGCACTCGTGGCCCCGGCCCCGGGTGATCGTGTGCTCGTTCCCGCACAACCCCACCACCGCCTGCGTCGACCTCGACTTCTTCCAGGAGCTCGTCGACTTCGCCCGGGAGAAGGAAGTGGTCGTCGTCCACGACAACGCCTACGCGGAGCTCGGGTTCGACGGCTGGCGGCCTCCGTCGATCCTCCAGGCTGAGGGCGCGAAGGAGTGCGCGGTCGAGCTCTACTCGATGACGAAGAGCTTCTCGATGGCCGGATGGCGGATGGCGTTCCTCGCCGGCAACCGGGAGGTCGTGCAGGCGCTGGCCAAGCTGAAGTCGTACCTCGACTACGGCACGTTCCAGCCGATCCAGATCGCCGCCACGGTCACTCTCAACGAGGCCGTCGACTTCCCGCAGGAGGTTCTGGCCGTGTACCAGCGCCGGCGGGATGCGCTGTGCGAGGGGCTCGAGCGGATGGGGTGGGACATGCCGCGCCCCAAGGGCACCATGTTCGCCTGGGCGCCGATCCCCGAGGCCTACGGCGAGATGGGCTCCGTCGAGTTCGCCTCCATGCTCGTGCGCGAGGCCGAGGTGGCCCTGTCACCTGGCGTGGGCTTCGGGCCCGGCGGTGACCGGTTCGTCCGGTTCGCCCTCATCGAGAACGAGCAGCGCATCTCCCAGGCCATGCGCAACCTGAAGCGAGCCCTTCCGAAGCTCGGCTGATCACGGTCGCCAGTCCGCTCCGGTCCGCTCCGGCTACGGGTCGCCGAGGATGCCCCGCAGGCAGAAGGCGACGACCGAGTCGGCCACGCCACCGGCGGCCTCGCCCCGCTCGTAGATGAAGGTGCGGGTGAGGTGGCCGGCCACCCCGACCATCGCGTGGGCCAGCAGGTCCGGGTCGGCGTCGTCCCGGATGCGGCCCTGGGCGATGGCCTCCTTGACGTGTCTGACGACGTCGGCGACGGCGATGTCCTGGCCCCGCCGCAGCGCGCCCACGAACGTCGCCTCCGTGGCGGCGAACTGGATGAGCCGGTTGTGGTCGCGGTGCTCCTCCGCCCACGCCAGCGACGCCCGGAGGCCGAGCTCGATCCGCCGGATCGGATCGTCCTCCTCGGCGATGGCCTGCTGCTGCCGTCGACGGAGGTCGGTCTGGGCGTCCCGCAGGATCTCGAGGAACAGCTGCTCCTTCGAGTCGAAGTACCAATAGAAGACGCCCTTGCCGACCCCCAGGCCGGTGACGATCTCGGACACGGATGTCGGGTGGTAGCCCTGCTCCGCGAAGCGCGAGGTGCCGAACGCCATGAGCTGGTTTCGGCGGTCCTGGCCCCGCTGCGTCAGTCGTCGCGCCACGCGCGGAACCGTACGGTCACTTGACCGGGCGGTCAAGAACTGCCGTCCCGGGTCGCCCCACCCCGTTCGCGAGTTCGTGCCCTGCGCGAAACACGTCGTTCACAGACCCTCCGTAGGTTGCTCGCCATGGAGACCTACGTCGTCCGCATGTGGCTGCCGGACCGCCCGGGCGCGCTGGGCCAGGTGGCCAGCCGTATCGGTGCCGTCCGCGGCGAGATCGTGGGAATCGACATCCTCGAGCGGGGTGGCGGGCGCGCCATCGACGAGCTCGTAGTCGACCTGCCCGAGGCCGGCCTCGAGGACCTCCTGGTACAGGAGATCCAGCAGGTGGACGGGGTGGACGTCGAGGAGATCCGCCCGGTTGCCGATGCGCTGCACGACCCTCGCCTCGATGCGCTCGAGACGGCGGCGATCCTCGTGGGTGCCACGGACCGGGCCGAGCTCCTCGAGTCCGTGGTCGTGCACTCGCGCCGGGTGGTCGGGGCGGCCTGGTCGGCCGTGGTCGACCTGGCGGACGGGACGGTGGTCGCCGCCGAGGGAGCGGTCCCCGCCGCCGGCTGGCTCGTGGCCTTCGTGGAGGGCAGCCAGTCCTCCGCCCGGGTGGCCTCCGGCGAGAGCGGTCCGGCCGACGTCGCGTGGTCGCCGCTCCCGTCCGCCGGCCTGGCCCTGATCGTCGGCCGGGACGGCGTCGGCTACCGAGCCCGGGAGCGGCGTCAGATGGCGGCGCTGGCCCGGATCGTGGACACGAGGATGCGGGAGATCGTCCGGTTTCGAGCCATGAGCAACCACCCGTCGTCGGCCCGATGACCAGCTCCTACCGCACCCCTCGCGGCGGCACGCGGGCGCCGACTCCCAAGCCCGCCCCCGTCCACGTGCGCATCCCCAGGGTGGCGTGGCGCCAGCCCGTCGGCGGGGTCCGATCTGCAGCCGTCCCTCCCCCGGGCAAGTAGCGGATCGGACCCCGCCCCTCACCCCTCTGCGCCTGCGTCCGCCGCCCAGCCCCGCGACCGCTCCAGCGCCCTCGCCCAGGAGGCCTGCGTCGGGGCGACGGCCTCGGTGCCCACCGCCGGCTCGAACGTGGTGTCGAGCTGCCAGTTGGCGGTGATCTCGTCGGTCGACGCCCACACGCCCTCGGCCAGTCCGGCCAGGTAGGCGGCGCCGAGGGCGGTGGTCTCCTGGACGACGGGACGCGAGACGGGCACCTGCAGGTGATCCGCCTGCAGCTGGAGGAGCAGGTCGTTGGCGGCTGCGCCGCCGTCCGCCTTCAGCGAGCGGATGGGGTGGCCGGAGGCCTCGCTCATCGCCAGCACGACGTCGCGGGTCTGCAGGGCGATGGACTCGAGGACGGCCCGGGCGATGTGACCTCGCCCGGTGCCCCTCGTGATCCCGAGCAGCGTGCCCCGGGCGTACGGATCCCACCAGGGGCTGCCGAGACCGGTGAACGCGGGCACGAGGTGCACCCCGCCGGTGTCGGGCACGCTGGCCGCCAGCTCGGCGACGTCCGCCGCCCGCTCGATGATGCTCAGACCGTCGCGGAGCCATTGCACGGCGGCGCCGGTGACGAAGATGGCACCTTCCAGCGCGTAGGCGCGCGTGCCGTCGGCGAGCGTCCACGCCACGGTGGTCAGCAGGCCCTCCACCGGCTCGGGACAGGTGTCGCCGATGTGCATCAGCACGAAGCTGCCGGTGCCGTAGGTGTTCTTCGTCATCCCGGGCGACAGGCAGGCCTGCCCGAACAGTGCCGCCTGCTGGTCGCCTGCGATGCCGGACACCGGCAGCCCGGTCGGCAAGCCGCTGCCGGCGACAGTGACCCCGAAGCGGCCGCTCGACGGGCGCACCTCCGGGAGGCTGTGGCGAGGCACGCCGAACAGCTCGAGGAGCTCGTCGGACCACGCCAGCGTGCGGATGTCCAACAGCAGCGTGCGGCTCGCGTTGGAGGGCTCGGTGGCGTGCACCCCACCGTCGACGCCGCCCGTCAGGTTCCAGAGCAGCCAACTGTCGATCGTGCCGATGGCGAGGTCGGGCGTCACCTCGACGCCGCCTTCGCGCAGCAGCCAGGCCGCTTTGGTGGCCGAGAAGTACGGGTCGAGCACGAGGCCGGTGGTGGCCCGCACCAGCGGTTCGTGGCCCGCTGCTCGCAGCGAATCGCACTCCGGCGCCGTGCGTCGGTCCTGCCAGACGATGGCATGGTGAAGGGGCTGGCCGGTGCGCCGGTCCCATGCCACCACGGTCTCGCGCTGGTCCGTGATCCCGACGGCCGCGATGGGTTCCTCGAGCCGGCCGGCCAGCTCGGCGACGGTGGCCTGGACGGCTCCCCAGATCTCGAGGGCGTCGTGCTCGACCCACCCGGGACGGGGAAAGTGCTGCGTGAACTCGCGGTAGCTGTAGCCGGCGGCCGTGCCGTCATCGCGGAAGGCGGCGGCGCGGACGCCGGTGGTGCCAGCATCGATCGCGAGCACGACGGACATCGGCCGCGGAGGTTACCGGCCTCACTAGCCTGCGCACGACGAGCGACCCGGAGGTGCCGATGCGAGTGGCCATGCTGACGGGCGGGGGCGACTGCCCGGGGCTCAACGCCGTGATGCGGGCGGTGGCCCGCAAGGGCGAGCGCACCTACGGCGACGAGCTCGTCGGCTTCCTCGACGGCTGGAAGGGCGTGCTCGAGGGTCGCACGATGCCGCTCGGCGTGGAGGCCATGCGGGGCACGCTGCCCCGGGGCGGCACGGTCCTCGGCTCGTCCCGCACGAACCCCTACAAGGTCGACGGCGGTCCGGATCAGGTGCGAGCCAGCCTCGCTGACGCCGGCGTGGACGCGCTCGTCGCGATCGGTGGCGAGGACACGCTCGGCGTGGCGCACAAGCTGGCAGGGGAGGGCGTGGCCGTCGTCGGCGTGCCCAAGACCATCGACAACGACCTCTCCGGCACGGAGCTCACCTTCGGCTTCGACACGGCGGTGCAGATCTGCGTCGACGCCATCGACCGCCTGCACACCACCGCCGAGAGCCACGACCGTGTGATGGTCGTCGAGGTCATGGGGCGCCATGCCGGCCACATCGCGGCCTGGGCCGGCATCGCTGGCGGCGCGACGATGACGCTGATCCCAGAGCACCCGTTCGACATCGAGGCGGTCTGCGAGGCGATCCAGCACCGCCACACGGAGGGAAAGCGCCTGGCGTCGATCATCGTCGTGTCGGAGGGCGCCACACCCAAGGAGGGCACCATGGAGCTGGCCTCGGGCGAGCTGGACGCCTTCGGCCACGTGCGCCTCGGCGGGGTCGGCGCCCGCATCGCCGCCGAGATCGAGGAGCGCACCGGCTACGAGACCCGGGTCACCACGCTCGGGCACGTCCAGCGCGGTGGCACGCCGACGGCTTTCGATCGCGTGCTGGCCACGCGCTTCGGGGTGGCCGCCATCGACGCGGTGCACGACGGGGCCTGGGGCACGATGGTGGCGCTGCAGGACGGGGCCATCGTGCGGGTGCCCCTGGGGGAGGCCGTCGGGGAGCTCAAGCTCGTCGACCCTGCCCTCTACGACGTGGCCAGCGTGTTCTTCGAGTGACGGCCCGGGATCAGAATCAGGCGGCCGGGCGCAGCGTGAGGTAGTCCGCCCGCTGGACCGCGCCGGGCTGCTCGATGCCGGCTTCGTCGGGCACGCGGATCTGCTCACCGTCGACCAGGAACCGGACGTGGTCCACGTCCTCCAGCTCGGTGATCGTCCACACCAGCTGCGCGAAGGCGTTGCGCAGCTCTTCGCCCTGCACGTCGAACAGCGAGGTCGACAGGTCGATGGTGAGCTCGCTGCTGGCGTCGTCCAGCTCGGTGTCGAGGAGCATGGTGCCGGCGGGGATGGACGTGGTGATGCCGGCCTGCTGCTCCTCCGGCGTGGGCGGGGTGAGCAAGGCCTCCAGCCGGTCCTGCGGGCGGCCGGGGTCGACCACCTCGCGGGTGACGGCGGTGAGAAGGGTGACATCCTGCTCGATGGCCAGGTAGTACACGGTCACGCTCGCTGTGGTGGGGGCCCCGACGATCGTGGTGGTGGTCGACGTCGCCTCGTCGATCAGGCCGGGTGGGATGTCGTCGACGGCGATCGCCCGAGGGTCGGAGTTCCCCTCGAGCCCGCACCCAACCAGCAGGACGCTCACCAGGGCGACCGCGAACAGGACGGCGCGGCGTCGGCGACCCGGGGAGCAGATCACTCGTGGTCCTCCACGGGCAGCTCCACCACGAAGCGGGCGCCTGGGGCACCGTCGGACCGATCCTCCACCCACACCCGACCGCCGTGCAGGTTCACGTGCTCCGCAACGAGCGCCAGGCCGAGCCCGACGCCGTCGCTGCTGCCTCGCCGCCCGGCCAGGGCGCCCCGGGAGAAGCGGTCGAAGATGATGGCCCGATCCTCCTCCAGCACGCCGTCCCCGGCATCTTCCACGGCGATCTGGATTCCGCCGTCGACACGCCGCAGCGACACGCCGCTGGCGCCAGCCCCGTACTTGCCGGCGTTGTCGAGGAGGTTGGCGATCACCCGGACGATGCGGCGCTTGTCGGCGTGCACGACCGCCCCGGCCAGGGCGGCGTCGAGCTCGATCGGCACATCGGCATCGGTGGAGTGGCTGACCGCCTGCATGACGAGCTCGGCGAGGTGGACCTCCTCCAGCTCCAGGCGGGCCACCCCGGCATCGAAGCGGGAGATCTCGAGGAGGTCCTCGACGAGCTGCTGGAACCGGTCGATGTCCGCCACCATCAGGTCGAGCGCGGCTCGCGCCCGGTCGGGCAGGTCCTCCCGCTGGTTGTTCATGACCTCGATTGACGCGGCCAACGTCATGAGCGGCGAGCGGAGCTCGTGGCTGACGTCGGAGGCGAAGCGGGCGTCCTGCTCGATGCGATCCTGCAGGGCCTGGGCCATGTCGTTGAACGACGCCGTGATGGGGCGGAGGTCGGGGTCCTCGCTGGCCTCGAGGCGCGTGTCGAGGCGCCCCGCAGCGAGGGCCAGGGCGGCTGTCGACACGCCGCTGAGGGGGCGCAGCGCCCGGCGGCTCGCCCACCAGCCGAGCGCGGCGCCGGCCAGCGTGGTGACGAGGGACGCGCCCACCAGGGAGACGCCGAGCGCCCCCAGGGTGGACTGCAGCTCCTCGAGGGAGATGATCTCGAAATAGGCGGCGTCGACGGACGGGATCGGCAGGCCGACGGCCAGCTGCATCTCGCCCCGCAGCGAGTAGCGCATCTGGCTCGGCCGGCCCGCGATAACGGCGTCGCGCAGCTCGGACGGGAGCGCGTCCTGGCCGAACTCGGGCGTGCGGGGGACGTACTTGTCGTCGTAGAAGAGAATCGGGTTGGCGCCCTGCGGGGTCGAGAGCGAGCTGAGGAGCGCCTGCTGGTCGGTGTCGGGGCTGACGCGGTTCTGCACTGTGCGGGCGTTCTGGAAGACCAGGACCATGGCGGAGTCCTCGCGCTGGTTCAGGAGGTTCTCGCGCGTGAGGGCCCACGTGGTCGCCGACAGCAGGGCGGACAGCAGCAGCGCGCCCACCGCGAATGCCAGCGTGATGCGGGCCCGCAGGCCGAGCCGCCGGGTGACGGACGGCCGGCGGTCGAAGAGCCGACGGATCGAGAGCCTGCCCACGGGCCGGCCGTCAGACCCGGAGCTTGTAGCCCAGGCCCCGCACCGTCACGACGTGGCGCGGGTTGGCCGGATCGGCCTCCACCTTCGTGCGCAGCCGGCGCACGTGGACGTCGACCAGTCGGCCGTCGCCGAAGTACCCGTAACCCCAGATCCGTTCCAGGAGCAGCTCGCGGCTGAACACGCGCCCCGGGCTCTGAGCCAGCTCGACGAGCACGCGGAACTCCGTCTTCGTGAGGTGCACGTCTCGTCCGCTGCGCCGGACGACGCCCTCCTCCGGGACGATCTCGAGATCCCCGAAGCGCAGGTGGGGCGAGCTCACCTCCGACGTCCGGGCCCGACGCAGCAGCGCCCGGATCCGGGCGGACAGCTCCTTCGGGGCGAACGGCTTGGTGAGGTAGTCGTCGGCCCCGGCCTCCAGGCCGGCGACCACGTCGTGTGTGTCGGCGCGCGCCGTGACCATGACGATGGGGACGTCGGAGCCTCGACGGATGGAGCGGCAGACCTCGAACCCGTCGATCCCCGGGAGCATGATGTCGATGAGAACGACG
Organism: Acidimicrobiales bacterium; assembly: GCA_030681555.1. Classification (GTDB taxonomy): domain Bacteria; phylum Actinomycetota; class Acidimicrobiia; order Acidimicrobiales; family VFJN01; genus VFJN01. The sequence continues at coordinate 24,142 of JAUXRW010000045.1, read as the reverse complement.
TCGGCGGGCTCCTGCTGGAACGCGAGCAGCGCGTCCTCGCCGGTGGCGGCCTCGGTGACGGCCCACCCCTCGTCCTCGAGGGCGAGCTTCACGGCGGTGCGGATGCGCTCATCGTCCTCGACGGCCAGGATGCGGGTTCCCACCCCTCCAGATTGCCTCATCGGTGGGCCGGGGGGCCATGCCCGGGCGCCGGACCGAGGTCAGCTGTATGCCGCCAGGAGGGCTTCCCGCCCAGGGCCCCGGCCCGTGCGGTAGTGCAGGCCGTCGGCGAGGTCGCTGCAGATCTCCCGGCAGCGCACCAGGGCGGCGGCGCCGTCGGGCGTCCACGACCGCAGCTTCCGCAGGTCGATGTCGAGGCGCTCGGGGGCGGTGGCGACGGCGGCGGTGGCTGCGTCCACCAGGGCGCGACCCACCGTGGCATCCAGGTTGGCGGAGAGCTCGAGGACCACGGCGGCACCTTCGGTGCGCACGGTCACGGGCGCTCGTCGAGCGTCGACGGGCGTCATGGCCGGCCAGCCTGCCGGGCCCGACCGGCGATCGGGTGCCGTTCGTGTTGCGGTCGGGTTACGAGACGATGGTTCCGAGCGATGGCTGCCATCGCCGCAGGAGAAGGAGCGGGCGCCCGAGACGGAGGTCGCTCAGGCGTCGGCGGCGCCGGCGCCGTGGACGAGCCCGCGGAGCTCGTCGGCGATGCCGGGAGCAGCGGCGACCACCCCCGCTGCGCTGGCCGGACCGACCGTGAACCCCGAGACGGTGGCGCCCGCCTCCGTCGCGATGAGTCCCCCGGCGGCCAGGTCCCAGGCGGCCAGGCCGCGCTCGTAGTACCCGTCGAGCCGGCCGCAGGCGACGGAGCACAGGTCGACCGCCGCGGCGCCGAGGCGGCGGATGTCCCGGATTCGGGGCAGGACCGTCACCAGCACCTCGGCTTGACGCCGCCGCCGGTCGGCGTCGTAGGCGAAGCCGGTGCCGACCAGGGCCGACGCCAGGTCCTCCTGCGCGGACACCGTGATCGGGGCACCGTCCCGGGTGGCTCCGCCGCCCCGGGTGGCGGCGAAGAGCTCGTCGTGGACGATGTCGTACACCACCCCGACCGTGATGACCCCGTCCACCTCGGCGGCGATCGAGACGCCGAACCCGGCCATCCGGTAGAGGTAGTTCGTCGTGCCGTCGAGCGGATCGACGACCCACCGCACGCCGCTCGTGCCCGCCCGATCGGTGCCCTCCTCGCCCAGCATGCCGTCGTCGCGGCGGATACCGAGGAGGCCGTCCACGATCAGCGCCTCCGCGGCGCGGTCCATCTCGGTGACCATGTCGGTGCCGGTGGACTTCGTGTCGACAGCGAGGCGGGGCCGAGCCAACCCGTCCCGGAGGAGGGCCCCGGCGCGCCGGGCCACGTCCTCCGCCAACCCCAGCAGCTCCTGCGGGTCCGCCACGGGGCGGCACGGTAGCGCCGAGTACGGTCACTCCGTGCCCGACCCCCGCGGCCGCGTCGACCTCCGGAGCGACACCGTCACCCGCCCGACGGTCGCGATGCGCGAGGCGATGGCCGCCGCCGAGGTGGGCGACGACGGGTTCGGAGACGACCCGACGGTTCGGCGCCTCGAGGCCGCCTTCGCCGAGCTCGTCGGCAAGGACGCCGGCCTGTTCGTCCCGTCCGGAACCATGGCCAACCAGATCGCGCTGCGGGCGCTGGGGCGGCCCGGCACCGTGGTGCTGTGCGGCCGCCGACAGCACGTCGTCGTACGGGAGGTCGCCGCGGCCGGCACGAACACCGCCGTGCAGCTCGTCACGTTCGACGACGACGACGGCACGGTCGACCCGGGCGAGCTGGTCCGCTGGCAGGCCGACGCGCAGCAGGGCTGGGCGCCGCCGTCCGCCATCTTCGTCGAGGACACCCACGGGGAAGCCGGCGGTCGGGTGTGGCCGCTCGAGCGCCTCCACGAGGTGGCAGCCATCGGCCTCCCGGTCCACCTCGACGGGGCGCGGCTCTGGAACGCTGCCGTGGCGAGCGGCGCGTCGCCGGCCGAGCGAGCGGCTCCGGCCACCCTGGTCACCGCCTGTCTGTCCAAGGGGCTGGGCGCGCCAGTGGGGTCCGTGATGGCGGCCTCGGCCGACCTCGTCGCCCTCGCCCGTCTCGAGCGGAAACGGCTCGGTGGCACGATGCGGCAGGTGGGCATCCTCGCGGCGGCCGGCCTGGTCGCCCTCGACCGGATCGACCGGCTCGCCGACGACCATGTCCGGGCCCGCACGTTGGCCGAAGGTGCGGCCAGGCGCTGGCCCGGCTCGGTCGACCCGGAGCTCGTCGACACCAACATCGTCCGGGTCGAGATCGGCGATCCCGCGCCGCTCCTGGCCCACCTCGCTGCCGCGGGCGTGCTGGCCGTGTCCGGGAGCGCCACCTCCGTGCGGTTCGTCACGCACGCCGACGTTGACGACGCCGACGTCGAGCGGGCCCTCGCCGCCATCGCAGACGGGCCAGAGCCGACGTGATCGAGGCCAGCATCCCGGCTCGGGCGCTGGCCGTATTCGCCCACCCGGACGATCCCGAGGTCGGCTGCGGCGGCACGTTGGCACGGTGGTCCGCGGCCGGGAGCGAGGTGCACCTCGTGATCGCCAACCGCGGGGAGAAGGGCAGCGCAGACCCCAGGACCGACCCCGACACCCTGGCCGACGCCCGCGCCGCCGAGGTGGCGCGAGCGGCCGAGGTGCTGGGCCTGGCCGGCGTGGAGCACCTGGGCTACCCCGACGGCGACCTCACGAACGACGCCCGGCTGCGGGAGACGATCATCGCCATCGTGCGCCGCGTGCAGCCGGACGCGCTGATCGCCCCCGATCCGACGGCGGTGTTCTTCGGCGACAGCTACGTCAACCACCGCGACCACCGCGAGCTCGGCTGGGCCGTGCTCGACTCCCTGGTGGGAGCGGCCAGCCCCCTCTACGCGCCGACGACGGGGACGGCGCACCAGGTGCCGCTCGTGCTCCTCGCCGGCACCCTCGAGGCCGACGCGTGGGTGGACGTCGGGGCCTCGCTGGAGCGAAAGGTCGCCGCGGTGGCCTGCCACGAGAGCCGGCTCGGGGCCGACCCCACGCTGGTGGCCGAGATCCTCGAGCAGCGCGCCGCCGAGGAGGGCACTCGCGCCGGGGTCGCCCGGGCCGAGGCGTTCCGCCGCCTGTCCCTGAGCTGACCGATCCATCCCCTCTGCCAGGTTGTGGCACGATGCGGCTCGTGCGTCCGCGGGTCTTCGTGCTGATGGTGATGACGGTGGGGCTCCTGGGCTGTGGTGGCCAGGTGCAGCACACCGCGGAGGAACCACAGGTCGTGGCACCGGTGGTCGCCGTCCAGGAGACCACCACGACGACGACCGCGCCACCGCCACCGCCGCCGCCGCCCCCACCTCCGGCGCCACCGGCCGCACCCGCACCCGCGCCCGCAGTGCCGCAGGCGCCGCGGCCGCCCCGGGCCCCCGCCCAGGTCCCGCTGCTCGGCCGGCTCGTCATCCCCCGGCTCGGGCTCGACACGCCGCTCTACCAGGGCGAGAGCCTGTCGATCATCGACCACGGGCCGAGCCACATGCCATGGACCGCGCTCCCCGGGGAGGTAGGCAACGTCACGATCGCCGGGCACCGCGTCACCAACAGCCGGCCCTTTCGCTACCTCGACACGCTCCAGGTCGGCGACACGGCCACCTTCGAGGTGGCCAGCGGCAGCTACACCTACGAGTTCACCGGCCACGACATCGTCACGCCCGAACGGGTCGACATCACCAACCAGGGCGCCGAGTACGTGGCCACGATGTTCGCGTGCCATCCGCCGGGCTCGGCAAAGTACCGGATCGTGTCCTACTGGAAGCTGATCACGCCGCCGGCCCCGGGCCAGCCGATCTTCTGATCCGCCGATGCCGGGGCGCAGCGGCCCGGCTCCTACGCTGGGCGTCGTGACCGATGGTCCGACCCCGCCCCCCGGCGACGACTACGCACCCACCTCCCTCCCGTCCACGGGAGCCCGCGTGCTGGCGTTCCTCGCCATCCTCATCGGCGGCCTCTGCGGCGGGCTGATCGGCTACGGCTTCACCGACCTGCAGTGCACCGACGGCTGCACCGGGCTGGCCGGTGGTGTCGGGTTGGCCGGCGCGACGGTGGGCGCCGTCGGCGTCGGGGTCGTCTCGATCCTCGCCCTGCGGGCCATGGGCGAGTGGCGCACGATCCAACGCCGCGACGACGAGCGTCCGTGACCACCAGCAGCCCGGAGGTCGGCGAGGAGGCGTGGGCCGGCTACCGCACCTTCGATCGGAACGCGTGGGCGCAGCTCCGGGACGCCACGCCGCTCCCGCTGGCAGCGGACGAGCTCGAGGCCCTGCGCGGCCTGAACGACCGCCTCGAGCTCGACGAGGTCACCGACGTCTACCTGCCGCTGTCGCGCCTCCTGAACCTCCGGGTCGCGGCGACGCAGGCGCTCCACCGGAGCACCGACACGTTCCTCGGCCAGCAGCGCCCGCCGGTGCCTTTCGTGATCGGGCTCGGGGGGAGCGTGGCGGTCGGCAAGAGCACCACCGCCCGGGTGCTGCAGGCGCTCCTCGCCCGCTGGCCCGACCACCCCCGGGTCGACCTCGTCACCACGGACGGCTTCCTGCGTCCCAACCGCGTGCTCGAGGAGCGCGGGATCATGGACCGCAAGGGCTTCCCGGTGAGCTACGACGTCCGCCAGCTCGTGCGGTTCCTCGAGGCCATCAAGCGGGGCGAGGAGGAGGTGCGGGCGCCCGTGTACTCGCACGTCGTCTACGACATCGTCGACGGCGAGGAGCAGGTGCTGCGGCAGCCCGACATCGTCATCCTCGAAGGCCTCAACGTCCTGCAGACGGGCGCCGCAGCCGGCCACGAGTCGCGGTTCGTCTCCGACTGGTTCGACTTCTCGATCTACGTGGACGCCGACGAAGCGGACATCGAGCGGTGGTACGTCGAGCGCTTCTTCGCTCTGCGGGACACGGCGTTCTCGGACGAGACGTCGTTCTTCCGCCACTTCGCAGCCCTGTCCGACGACGCCCTCGAGGCCACCGCCCACGGCATCTGGGCGTCGATCAACCGGCCCAACCTGCGGGACAACATCCTGCCGAGCCGGGCGCGCGCCGACCTCGTGCTGGACAAGGGACCCGATCACGCCGTCCGGCGGGTCATCCTCCGTCTGCGCTGACCGTCCGGAGAGGGTGCACCACGCCGTCGGTGAGCTGCACGAGGTCGCCGGGCGACAGGGGGAAGACGTGGTTCGGGGTGCCCGCGGCGGCCCAGACCACCACATGGTCGAGGAGGTCTTCGTCGATGGCGGTGGGCAGGGATGACGGATGGCCGAACGGAGCGACGCCCCCGATTGCGAACCCGGTGGCGTCCCGCACGGCGTCGGCGTCGGCGCAGGCCACCTGCGTGCCGCCGAGGGCGACGGCCAGGCGGGCCTCGTCGAGGCGGTTGGCGCCCGAGACGAGCGCCATCACCGGCGCACCGTCGAGCACGAACACGAGGGACTTCACGATCTGGGCGACGTCGCAGCCGAGCGCGGCTGCGGCATCGGCGGCGGTGCGGGTGCCGGCGGGGAACTCGCTCGGCTCCACCGGCACCCCGAGGCGCTCGGCGGCGGCGGCGACACGGGCGACGTTGGGATGCATCGGGCGAGCATCGCGCGAGGATGGAGCCATGCGTGACTGGGTCGTGGGAGGGGCGCTCATCGTGAGCGACGACGGCCTCCTGCTGGTGCAGAACCGCCGGCGCAACGGTTCGCACGACTGGACGCCGCCGGGCGGGGTGATCGACGCGGGGGAGTCTCTGATCGACGGGCTCACCCGGGAGGTCGAGGAGGAGACCGGGCTCCGGGTCACGGAGTGGGCGGGCCCGGTGTACGAGGTGCGCTGCGAGGCGCCCGACCTCGGCTGGAGACTGCGCGTCGAGGCCCACGTGGCCGTCAGCTACGAGGGCGAGCTCCACGTCGACGACCCCGACGGGATCGTCGTGGACGCCCGGTTCGTCGACGTCGGCGCCTGTGCCGGCCACCTCGACGGCGGTCACCCGTGGGTGTGCGAGCCGCTCTCCGACTGGCTGGCGGAGCGCTGGGACCACGCTGAGTCCCGCCCCTACGTCTTCCTCGTCGCCGGCGCCGAACCCGCCGACGTCGTCGTCACCCGCGCCGACCTCCACCCGTAGCCGCCGCCGTGTGGTCCTCCCCGGACGACCGTGGCTGCTAACCGCACGATCCTGCACGTCGACATGGACGCGTTCTACGCGTCGGTCGAGCAGCTGCGTCGCCCGGAGTTGCGGGGCCAGCCCGTCATCGTCGGCGGCTCGGGCGCCCGTGGCGTGGTCGCCGCCGCCAGCTACGAGGCTCGGGCCTTCGGAGTGTTCTCGGCGATGTCGTCGGTGCGGGCCCAGCGCCTGTGCCCCCACGCCGTGTTCGTTGACGGCGACCACGCGCTGTACGGCGAGATCAGCAAGCGCGTGATGGCCATCTTCGGGTCCTTCACGCCGCTGGTGGAAGCGCTGTCCCTCGACGAGGCGTTTCTCGACGTCACGGGCGCCCGCCGCATCCTCGGCGAGGGCGAGGCCATCGGCCGGGCCATCCGGGCCGCCGTGCTCGAGCAGGAGGGCCTCCACTGCTCGGTGGGTGTCGCCACCTCCAAGTTCGTGGCCAAGCTCGCCTCCGAGGCGGCCAAGCCGCGCGTCGGTCGCCGCGGGCCCGAGCCGGGCCTCGGCGTGAAGGTGGTGCCGCGGGGTGAGGAGCTGGCCTTCCTGCAACCCCTCCCCGTCCAGGCGCTGTGGGGCGTGGGCCCCAAGACCCTCGAGAAGCTGCACAGCCGGGGCGTGCGCACCGTCGCCGACCTCGCCCACCTCGACGACCGCGTGGCGAGGGACCTGCTCGGCGGGGCCAGCGGGACGCACCTGCAGCAGCTCGCCCGGGGGATCGACGACCGCGCCGTGGTACCCGACCAGCGGCCGAAGTCGATCGGTCACGAGGAGACCTTCGCCCGCGACCACCACCGTTTCGACACCCTCCAGCACGAGCTCGTGCGGCTGGGCGACTCCGTAGCCACCCGTCTGCGGGCCGCCGGGGTGGCGGGCCGCACGGTGTCCATCAAGGTGCGCTTCAACGACTTCCGCACCATCACTCGCGCCGCCACCCTGCCTGCGCCCGTGGACACCGGGCCCGACGTCATCCGGGCGGCCACCGCCCTCCTCGAGCGGGTCGACCCCACCCCAGGGGTGCGCCTCCTCGGCATCCACGTGAGCCAGCTCGTGGAGCAGCCGGCGCGCCAGCTGAGCCTCGACGACGTGGAGGCCCCGTCGTGGGACGACGCGACCGGCGCCATCGACGCCATCCGGGCCCGCTTCGGCGCCAGCGCCATCGTCCCGGCCTCCCTGGCGGGCCCCGAAGGGATCCGGATCAAGCGCCGCGGCGACCAGCAGTGGGGGCCCTCGGACCTGAACGAACCCTGACCCGGCGGAGGGTCGGGCACGCGTTGTCGCGGGCGGAGGCCTGTGGGAAGATGACGTCACGTTGGCCAGAGGGGAAGGCACCGTGCCGCTTTCCGAGGACGAAGAGCGCATCCTCAGCGAGATCGCACAGCAGTTCTACGCAGACGACCCGGAGTTCGCCCGCGGCGTCGGCGAGTCCACCCTCTACCGCTACACGCTCCGCCGGATGAAGTGGTCGGGCGCCGGGTTCCTGGCCGGCGTCGTGTTCCTCGTCGCCACGCTCTCGACCAGCTACCTGCTCGCCTTCGGCGGGTTCCTCCTGATGCTCGGCTGCGCCCTCTACTTCGAGCGGAACCTGCGCAAGCTCGGCAAGGCCGGGCTCGACCACGTCGCCCGGTCGATGAAGGCCTCCGGCCTGCGGGACGCCATCGGCGGTGCCAAGGGCCGCATGCGCGATCGCTTCAAGCGCGCCGACGACGAGTAGCGGCCCCCTCCCGAGAGCCCGGGTCGGTGCGGGTCAGTCCCGGTCGCCCGCGGCCACCAGGTCCCGAGCCACGTCCCGCTCGCCCGTGGGGACCATCGTGATGTGGCGGTGGGCCGACCGCCGCTCCCGCCGCCAGGCCTGCAGCGGCGGGCGGGGGTCGAACCAGCGCCGGAGGATCGCACCACGCGAGGCCTGCTGGACGGCCAGGTCGCCGATCTCCGCAGCCGATGTCGTGGCTGCCTCGGCTTCGCTGTCGCCCGCCCCCTCGGCCGAGTAGTCGGACGCCTCGAGCGCCCGTACCAGTGTCGTCGCCGAGCCCTCGGCGGCCGGGAGGTGTCCGACCAGGTCCGAGGCCCGTTCGTCGTAGGTGTCGCTCGCCCGCTCGACGAAGCCGACGAGGGCGCCGGCCTCGATCGACTCCCGCCAGGCCAGTGCGATCCGCTGCTGGGCGGTCGTGGCGCGAGCCCGACGGCGACGGCGGTGGAGATGGAGCGCTGCCGGCACGCCGAGGGCGTAGAGCAGGACGACGGCCAGCACCCAGGGGAACGCCGTCCTCGCGGGGTCGGCGACGTACCGGTCGAGGGCGGAGCGGCCCTGGCCGTCGTCGCCGCCGACGGGATCGCTCGCGCCCCCGGCGTCGACGTCGTTCTCGGGGCCGCGCTGCGGGACCGTGCCCTCGGACCCCTCGCCGCTGGGGGCGGGCACGGCGGCGCGCGTGGTGGCGGTGCTGGGGTCGTTGGTGTCGGCCTGGGACTCGGGCACGCCGGTGTAGGCCTCGGCACCGGGCATCCCGCGCCCCGGCGTCGGCTCGAAGGCGACCCATCCCGCACTGGCGATGAACACCTCGGGCCAGGCGTGGGCGTTTTCGCCCCGCACCCGGTAGAGGTCGGGCTCGGCGGGGTCGGGCTCACCGGGGTCGGGCTCACCGGGCGTGAAGCCGACGGCGACCCGGGACGGCAGGCCGGCGGCCCGGGCCATCGCCGCGAAGGCTCCGGCGAACTGCTCGCAGTAGCCCCGACGGGTGTCGAAGAGGAACCGCTCGAGGTCGTCCCCGCTGTGGCCGGGCTGCACGGTCAGGTCGTAGGTGAACGTGCGGAGGTGGTCCTGGAGGGCCCGAGCCGCCTCGTACGGGGTGCCGGCTCCCGCGGTGAGCTCCTGGGCGAGGGCCTGGACGCGCGTGCTGAACCCCTCGGGCAGTGCGGCGAAGCCCTCCGCGATGTCGTCGGGCAGCTCGCCGTCGGTCCCGGTGAGGCTGTCCGGCGTCAGACGGGGCACCTCGGACGTGACCTGGTAGCTGAGGCCGTCGCTCGACGGCACGGAGCTGTCGACGATCAGCGTGGCCGAGTCCTCGTCGAAGCGGACCTCCACGTCTTCGCCCTCGAAGCCGCGCGGCTCGTAGGCGGCCGGGAGCCAGATGGCGGCGAGGGCGCTGATGCTGAAGGACTGCGTGATCGTCTCGGTGGTGACGTCGACGTCCACGGCGCGGGGCAGGTCGCCGTCGGCCTTCCCGTAGCTCCCGCTCGACGACCAGATCCGGCCGTCGAAGCGCTCGAGCGACGTCAGCCGCCAGTACGACCGGTTGGTCGCCCGCACCTGGAAGACCTCGACGTCGGACTGGTCGACCAGCCGCGACCGGATGTCGACCAGCGGGCTGATCGTGACCCGTGGCTCGTCCTCGTCGTTCAGGTCGGTGGGATCGAGCAGCCCCGGCGAGTCGGCGCCCGGGAGCGACGGCCCGATGAGCGTGCCCGCCACCACGGCCAGGCCGCCCAGGGCGGCACCGGCGGTGAGCAACGAACGGCGTCCGGCCCGCTGGCGCTCCGCCACCCAGTGGCTGGCGCCATCCTGTCGGGCCAGCCGATGGAGCAGGAGGAAGGCGAGCAGGGCGGCGGCGTAGATGCCGACGGCCCAACCGCGGCCGCGGTCGGCACCGAGCAGCGCCGTGAAGAGGAACAGGGTGCCGGCGGGCAGCGTCGCCTCGAAGGGGACCCACAGGCGGAAGGCGGCCCAGTCGGCGACGTAGGCGACGGCCCAGATCGCGAGGGAGCTGGCGACGACGAAGCCCGTCTCGACCGGCGCCGGAGCCACGACATCCTGGTAGAGCGACCACGCAGCGTCCAGGTCGTCCTCGATGGCGGTCCAGGTGGTGCCGGTGGGCAGTCCGAGCGTCGTCGTGGACCAGTACGAGGCCCACGTCGTTACGAGGGCGGCGCCCACGGCCATGGCCACAGCCGACAGCCCGAGCGAGACGCCCCGCCGGCGCAGCACGAGGGCGAGGAGGTGGGCGGCCACGGCGCTGGCGCCCAGCGGCCCGAGCCACTCCGTGCCGGCGAACAGCCGGCTCATGCCGAGCACGGCCGTGAGCGTGAGGAGGGCCAGCGCGGCCTCGGCCGCCCGCCGTATCGGGTGGTCTCTCATCGACGGCCCGCCGCCAGCGCGCCAGGACGACCCGTCGCCGAACGGGCGAAGCGGTTCCAGGTGGTGGCGAACGGTTGCTCGCGGGTGACGCGCAGGACCGCGCCGCTCTCGGGTGGGCCGACGGGCACCTTTGGGTCCCAGGCCGAGCGCTCGATCTGCACCACGGTCACCGAGCCGTAGCGGGTGCGGAGGGCGGACACGGCCCGCACGTCCTCGGCGGGCACGTCGGCGACCACGACGATGAGCGCCCCACCCGTGGAACGCCGGTTGAGCTGCTCGAGCGTGCGACGGAGGTTCGCGTCGCCGGAGGTGTCGACGACGGCCAGGTGCTCCATGATCGCCTGCACGTGGTCGGTGCCGGGCGCGAAGTCCGAGTCGGACCCGGCCGTCGTGATGAGGCGCACGAGGTCCTGGCGGCGAGCCGTCGCCGTCACGATGCTGGCGGCCGCCGACACGGCCAGCTCGAGCGACTCGCCGTCGTGGGCAGCGGTCCGCACGTCGAGGAGCACGGTGGTGCGGCCCTGCCAGGGCAGCTCGTTCTGGCGGACGAGCAGCTCGTCCTGCCGGGCCGAGGTGGGCCAGTGGATGCGGCGGAGGTCGTCGCCGACCGCGTAGGGCCGGAGCGCGTAGAACTCCTCGCCCGTCCGTCCGAGCGAGTTCAGCTGGCGGACGCCGGCCTGGGGGTCCTGGCCGGTCGTGTACGGGAGCGGCGCGATGTCGTCGACGTGGGGGAGCACGGTCAGCTGCACGCGCGGCGCCGCAACGGTGGCCACGGTGGCCAGCCCGAACGGGTCGCCGACCACGATCTCGAGAGGTCCCACCTGGACGATGCCCCGCCGATCCGTCGGGAGCCGGTAGGCCGCCACGGTGCGCTGGGCCTTTCCCAACGGCGCCAGGAGCAGGTCGGCCCCGCGCGTGCCCGACACGGGATCCACCAGGCGGAGCACCGGGGTGGTGCTCTTCCGCAGGTTGCGCACGGCCAGCTCCACGCGGCTCGGCGTGCCGACGTGAACGCGACTGGGGTGCAGCACCCGCCCGACCTCGAGCTCGAGGCGCGCCGCGTGCACCAGCACGGTGGAGCCGATCAGGAGCGCGCCGGCGACGAGGCCGAGCGCGAACAGCTCGAGCAGCCCGAGGACGCGCCCCCCGACCAGGAGGATGCAGGCCCCGGCGCCGACGAGCCACCCCTGCCGGGTGAGCACGCGGCTACCTGGTCTTGCCGGCCGGCACGGGCACGGCCCGCAGGACCTCGGTGAGCGCGTCGCGGGCGGTGATCCCTTGCAGCTGTGCCTCCGGCGTGACGAGGAGCCGGTGGGCCAGCACCGGGTCGGCGAGCACCTTCAGGTCGTCCGGGACGACGTAGCTCCTGCCGTCGGCGGCCGCCCGGGCCCGGCTGACGCGCTGCAGCGCCAGCGTGGCACGCGGTGACATCCCCAACGCCAGGTGCGGGTGCCGACGGGACGTGTTGGCCAGCTCGACGAGATACGCCTTGAGGCTCGGTGCGACGTGCACGCCGCGGGCCGCGGCGGCGAGGCTCTCGACCTGCGCGGCCGAGATCACCGGCGCGATGTCGACGAGCGGCTCGTGGTCGCTGTGGGAGTCGAGGATCTCGAGCTCGGCGGCGGCGGAGGGGTACCCGACCGACACCCGCATGAGGAACCGGTCGAGCTGCGACTCCGGCAGCGGGTAGGTGCCCTCGTGCTCGATCGGGTTCTGCGTGGCGATGACCATGAACGGGTCGGCCAGGTGGTACGTGGTGCCGTCGACGGTGACCTGCGCCTCGGCCATCGCCTCGAGGAGGGCCGACTGCGTCTTCGGGGAGGCCCGGTTGATCTCGTCGGCCAGGACGATGTTGCTGAAGATCGGGCCGGGCCGGAACTCGAACTCGTTGCGGTTCCTGTTCCAGATGGTGAGGCCGACGACATCGGTGGGCAGCAGGTCGGGGGTGAACTGGACCCGTCCGAAGGTGCCGTCGATGGATGCGGCGAGCGCTTTCGCGATGCTCGTCTTGCCGACGCCCGGCACGTCCTCGATGAGGAGGTGGCCGCCGGAGACGAGGCACAGGAGGACGAGCTCGATGACCTCCGGCTTGCCTTGGATGACGTGCTCCATGTTGGCGAGGACGTCGGCGTAGTACTCGGAGAAGGTCGCGCCGCGGGGAGAGGTCTGCTGCCTGGTGGCCACCGGGCAAGGGTAGGCCCTCGGCGGGCGAGCGCTAGGTTCGGGCCGTGCCGACCGTGCTCGCGATCGACATCGGCGGCACCAAGGTCGCCGCGGGGCTGGTCGACGAGACCGGAGCGCTGCTCGACCGGTCGGCCCGCCCCACGCCGGTGGGCGGCGATGCCGCAGAGGTCTTCCGGGCCGTTCTCGAGGCCGTCGCGGCGGTTGGCATGGGCGATGCCGTGGCCTGCGGGGTCGGCTGCGGGGGGCCCATGACCGCCGGTGGGGAGGCCGTCTCGCCGCTGAACATCCCAGCGTGGCAGGAGTTCCCGCTTCGGGCGCGCCTGGCCGAGGAGCTCGCCGTCCCCGTCCACGTGGACAACGACGCCAAGGCCCTCGCGCTCGGTGAGGGATGGTGTGGGGCGGCGAGGGGCGTGGGCGCCTACATCGGGATGGTGGTCTCGACCGGGGTCGGCGGCGGCGTGGTGCTGGAGGGGCGCCTGCTCGACGGCGCCGGCGGAAACGCCGGCCACATCGGCCACCTCATCGTCGAGCCCGACGGCCGCCTCTGCCCATGTGGGGCCCACGGCTGCCTCGAGGCCGAGGCGTCGGGCACCGCCATCGCCGCCCGCACCGGGCGCCCTGCCGCCGAGGCCGACCCCGACGAGCGGCGCCGCGCCGGCCGGCTCGTCGGCCGGGCCGTGGCGTCGGTCGCGAACCTGCTCGACCTGCGGCTGGCCGTGGTCGCCGGATCCGTCGCCCTGGGCTTCGGGCAGATCTTCTTCGAGGCGGCGCAGGCCGAGCTCGACCGGTCGGCGCGCCTCGACTTCTCCGCCGGGGCGCGTATCGTGCCGGGCCTCCTCGGTGACGCCGGCCCGCTCGTCGGAGCGGGTGCGGTGGCCCTCCGCGCCGTCGGGCACCCGATCGGGGTGCGCTGAACCGTCCAGGCCGGCGCACACGACGCCCGTTGCCGACGCCGAGGCAGCGATATCGTTCCGGCGATGTCGCGGGCCCTCGTGCTCAACGCCACCTACGAGCCGCTGTGCGTGGTGCCCAGCCGGCGGGCGGTGGTGCTCGTCCTCGACCAGAAGGCGGACCTGCTCCACGACACCGGTGAGTCGCTGCACTCCGAGAAGCTCACCGTCGCCGTCCCGTCCGTGGTCCGGCTGCGCCAGTTCGTGAAGGTGCCGTACCGTCGGAGGGCGCCGCTCAACCGGCGGGGGATCTTCGCCCGGGACGGGCACGCCTGCCAGTACTGCGGGGGCGCGGCCGAGAGCATCGACCACGTCATCCCGCGCAGCCGCGGCGGGCGCCACGAGTGGGACAACGTCGTCGCCGCCTGTCGGCCGTGCAACGTCCGCAAGCGCGACCGGCTGCTCGCCGAGACCTCGATGGCGCTTCGGCTCCGGCCCGCCGCACCGCGGGAGCTCACCTGGGTCACCGTGGCGGTGGGCGAGGTCCCCACGCTGTGGGAGCCCTACCTGCACCCGGCCAGCCTCTCCGCCTGATCCGGCGGCTGCCCGGCCCTGCGTCCGGGAAGACGGGGGTCATGAGCGACCACGACGACCTGCGTCCGGAGCCCGAGGCCGACCACGACGACGTTCCCGTCGACCGGGTGAGCGCCGCCCCGGAGGACGAGAGCCCGGCGGCCGGCGTGCTCGACCCCGACCTCGACGACCCGCCGGAGCCAGCGGAACCGGGCTGACCCGCCACGGCCGCCGGGCCGTAGCGTGGCTTCGTGCCGTCGGGTTGGGTGGTCGAAGAGGTGGCAGGGTCGCCGGGGGCGTTCCACGCCCGGGCGTTGCCCGTGCCTGCGGTGCGCACCATCTGGCTGGCCCGGCCGACCGAGGCCGCACTCGTCCTCGGGAGCGCCCAACCGCCGGCGGCGGCCGATGGCGACGCGTGCGCCCGCGCTGGTGTCGCTGTCGTGCGCCGGCGCAGCGGGGGAGGGGCGGTGCTCGTGGAGCCGGGCCGGCTGCTCTGGGTGGACGTCGTCGTCCCCGCCGGCGACCCGTTGTGGGAGGCCGACGTCGGGCGGGCGTTCCTCTGGCTGGGAGATGCGTGGGTCGCCACCCTCGCCTCCCACGGAGTCCCGGCCCAGGTGCACCGCGGCGGGCTGGTAACCACGCCGTGGTCGCGCGTCGTCTGCTTCGGGGGGCTGGGCACGGGTGAGGTGACCGACCCGGCCGGCGCGAAGCTGATCGGAATCTCGCAGCGGCGGACACGCGAGGCGACGCGCTTCCAGTGCGCCGCGCTGGCCGCCTGGGAGCCGGCGCCGCTCGTAGCGCTGCTCTCGCTGACGCCCGACGAGCGGTCCGCCGCCGAGCAGGACCTCGCCTCCCGGGCCGCCGGCGTTCCCATGGACCTCGAGGCGCTGGCTGTCTCCTTCGTCCGCCACCTCCCCTAGACCTCCCCGCCCTCTGTCGTGCCGAGCGTGGACCCAGCGCGCGACGTGGTGGCGCTCCGGCGGCACGACTCGGTGTCTGGTGGGGCCTGGTGGTTGACCATGGAATGGTAGTGGCATACGGTGGCACGCAGCGGCACCCAGGAGGGGTCCTGGGGCGACCGCTCGGGCACCTCAGGGAGCAACCGCTCCGTCAGATGGCACACGAGGCAGCGATCCATGGCAGAGCAGCGGACCCGCTTCGTCGGGACCTACGAGCACGGGCTCGACGACAAGGGCCGCATGGTCCTGCCGTCGAAGATCCGCGCCCAGCTCGGTGAGAGCGGGATGCTGGCCAAGCTGGACGGTTGCCTGGGCCTCTGGACCATCGAGGGGTTCGACGTCGCTGCCGACCAGATGGAGGCGGAGGCCGACGCCGGACGCGTGACCACTGGCGCCTTGCGCGCCTTCATCGCCGATGCCCACGAGATCGTCCCCGACCAGCAAGGTCGGATCGTCATCCCCAGCCGCCTCCGCCAGTACGCCGACCTCGGCGCCGAGGTGGTCATCACCGGCCGCATGAAGCGGGCCGAGATCTGGGACGCCGCCACCTGGGCGTCGATGTCCGACGCCCACGACCAGGAGCTCAACGAAGCGGTCAAGACGATCGGGTTCTGACCCGACCGTGGCCGCTGCCCTCCGCACCACCCGCATCCCCCGACCAACCGACCTCGGACACAACCAACCCGAAGGGAGCGCGACGACAACCGAGCACGTGCGAGGCGCAGCACCGCCCGCCTCCAGCCTCCCGGGCCGCACGATGGAGCGCTCCTTCTCCGCCTGCAGTCCGTCGAGCCCGTTCCGGGGAGACATCCCGGCGGGCGCCCGCGTCCCGGGAGGCTGGAGGTGAGCGGTGCCGGCGACGGCGACGCCACCGGGTTCCGGCACCAGCCGGTCCTGCTGGATCGCATCGTCGAGCTCTTCGCCCCGGTGCCACCCGGTTGGGTGGTCGACGCCACCGTCGGTGGCGCGGGGCACGCCGCCGCCATCCTCGAGCGCCACGAGCACCTCCGGGTGCTCGGGCTCGACCAGGACGCAGACGCCCTCGCTGCCGCCACGGAACGGCTCGCCCCCTACGGCGACCGGGCCCGGCTGGCGCACGTTCGGTTCGACGCCTTGCGATCTGCTGTGGAACGACTTGCGACGACACCGGTGAGCGGCGTGCTCTTCGACCTGGGGGTCAGCTCCCCCCAGCTCGATCGGCCCGAGCGCGGCTTCAGCTACCGGCACGACGCGCCCCTCGACATGCGGATGGACCGCGACCAGGTGCGGTCGGCGGCCGAGGTGGTGAACGACACGGACGAACGCGACCTCGCCCGGATCCTCCGCACCTACGGCGACGAGCGCTTCGCCGCCCGGATCGCCCGCACCATCGTCGCCCGACGACCGGTCCGCACCACCACCGAGCTCGCGGAGATCGTGCGGGAGGCCATCCCGGCGGCGGCCCGCCGCACCGGCGGCCATCCCGCCAAGCGCACGTTCCAGGCGATCCGCATCGCCGTGAACGCCGAGCTCGACATCCTGGCCGACTCCGTCGACGCTGCGCTGGACGTGCTCGCCCCGGACGGGCGCTGCGCCGTGCTCTCGTACCACTCCGGCGAGGACCGGATCGTGAAGTCCCGTCTCCGCTACGCCGCCACGGGTGGCTGGCGGGGCCCGGCCCACCTGCCTCCGCCCGACCACGTCCGCCCCACCGTCCGGCTGCTCAAGGCGGGCGCCTGGACGCCCGACGCCGGCGAGCAGGACGCCAACCCCCGAGCGGCCAGTGCCCACCTCCGGGCCGCCGAGAAGCTCGGGACGCCTGACGGCACGCCCACCGACACCCCCACCGACACCCCCACGGAAGAGCCCCGATGAACGTCCCCGCACCCTGGATGCAGCACCTGGCACCCGCCCCGCAGCCGGTTCCCGGCCGCCGCTCCGCCCCCTCTCGCGAGCACCTGCGGGTCGTCACGCCGGAGGAGCGCATCCGGAGCCGGATCAGCCCGGCCATGGGCGCCGTCCTCACTGCGCTGGTGTTCGCCGTGCTGTTCGCCGTGGCCGGCGCCCACACGATCCTCGTGCAGGGCCAGGTCCGCCTCGACGGCCTGGACGCCCAGCTGAGCGCCGAGCAGGCCCGCTACCAGGTGCTGCGCAAGGAGGTGGCCGAGATGGAGTCGCCGGAGCGCATCGTGGCGGCTGCCGAGGAGCGCGGGATGGTGACGCCCGAGGACCTCGTGTACCTCCTCCCGCCGACCAGCGACGGGGCGCCCCAGGCCCCCGACCTGGAGCTGACGCGCCCCGCCTCCGACGCCTGGGCGACGGTCAAGCCGCTGCTGAACGCCCCATGACGCCCGTGGGGCCCACCCGGACCCCGCCCCGTGGCCGACGCCCGTCGGTCGCCCGCCCCGTCCACCCCCGGCGGGGCGCCGTCGCGCGCGGGCCCGTGCGCGAGGAACGCCGGCCCGTGCGCGAGGACCGCCGGCCCGTGCCCCAGCCCGTCCGCCGGCCCCGTCCGCCCCGACGGCGCGCCGGGCGCCCGTCCGTCCGTCTCGTCGGCACCACGCTCGTGCTCCTGATCGCCTTCACCGCCATCGTCGCCCGCCTCGTGCAGCTGCAGGTCGTCGGTGGCGGCGAGTACGCCGCGTTCGGCGAGTCGCAGCGGTTCCGGGAGATCACGCTGCCCGCAGAGCGGGGATCGATCTTCGACCGGAACGGCAACGATCTCGCGGTGAGCATCCCGCAGCGGACCGTCTGGGCCGATCCGCGCCTCATCGACGACCCCGCCGCGGTGGCCGCGCAGGTCGGACAGATCCTCGGGCTCGACGCGGACGAGCTCGTGGAGGTCACCGAGCGCCTCGGCCGCGACGGCGGGTTCGCCTACGTCGAGCGGCGGGTGCCGGACGAGCAGGCCGACGCCGTCGAGAAGGCTGCCATCCCGGGCATCTTCCTGCTCGCCGAGCCGAAGCGCTTCGCCCCGGCGGGTGACCTGGCCCGCTCGGTGCTCGGGCAGGTGGGCGTGGACAACGAGGGCCTGGCCGGGCTCGAGCTGCAGTTCGACGACCTGCTCACGGGCGTCCCCGGTCAGCTCGTGATCGAGCGCGACCCCGAGGGCCGCACCATCCCGTCGGGGGAGCGGCAGCTGCTCCCGGCGCAGCGGGGGGACGACCTCGTCCTCACCATCGATCGCGCGATGCAGTACGAGACCGAGCGCGCCCTGGCCGTGCAGATCGGCGCCAAGAAGGCGAAGGGCGGCATTGCCATCGTCTCCCGTCCGGAGACGGGGGAGATCCTCGCCCTCGCCAACCTGACGACCGACCCCGAGACGGGCGAGGTGCGGGCCACGGGCAACAACCAGGCCGTCACCTCGTCGTTCGAGCCGGGCTCCGTGAACAAGGTCGTCACGGTGGCGGCGGCGTTGGAGGAGGGCCTGGTGTCCCCGGGGACCGAGCTCACGGTGCCCGACCACCTGCAGGTGGGCGACCACGTCTTCAAGGACCACGACCCCCACCCGACACAGGCCTACTCGGTGACGAGGATCCTCACGGAGTCCTCCAACATCGGGACGATCATGCTGGCCAAGCAGCTCGGCAAGGAGCGGGTCGACTCGTACCTCCGGCGCTTCGGGTTCGGCGCCCGCACCACCCTGGGGTTCCCGGGCGAGGCCCCGGGCATCATGCTCCCGGTCGAGGAGTACAACGGCACGTCGCTCGGCTCGATCCCGCTCGGGCAGGGCATCGCCGTCACCGCCATGCAGATGCTGTTCGCCTACAACATCCTCGCCAACGAGGGCGCCTACGTCGCCCCCAAGCTCGTGTCGGAGACGGTCGACGGCGCAGGCACCCGCCAGCCCGTGCCCGGCAGCGAACCCCGCCCGGTCCTGTCCGAGCGCACCGCCGCCCAGATGCGCGCCATGCTGAAGAACGTGGTCGACGAGGGCACGGGCACCCGGGGCGGGATCACCGGCTACAGCGTGGCCGGGAAGACCGGCACCGCCCGCAAGCCGATCGACGGCGGCTACGAGGATGCGGCGGGCAACTACCACTACGTGGCCACCTTCGCCGGGTTCGTCCCCGCCGAACGGCCGGAGCTGTCGATCATCGTGGTCATCGACGAGCCCCGCAGCGGCGACATCTTCGGTGGCTCGGTCGCCGCGCCGGTCTTCGCGGACCTGGCCCAGTACGGCCTGCGCCTCTTCCGCATCCCGCCGCCCATCGTTGAGCGGGCCGCAGCGCCCGACACCGCGGCGGCGGACGCCGAGGCGACGGGTGCCACCACGACGACGCCGGGCCGGGTTCGGGCCAACCCCGCCATCGCACGACCCACCGACACCAGGACGACGGTGCCCGCGGGCGCCACCCCCACGACGTCGGGGAGCTCGCCGCCGACCACGACGGGTCGGTGAGCGGTGCGCCTCGACGCCCTGCTCGCTGAGATCGAGGATGTCGAGCTGGAGCCGCAGGCCCACGACGACGCCGATGTGGAGATCACGTCCGTGGCCCACGACACCCGGGCCCTCCGGCCCGGTGCGCTGTTCTGCTGCGTTCCCGGGGCGCGCGTCGACGGGCACGACCTGGCCCGCCGGGCGGTGCAGGACGGCGCGGTCGCCCTGCTCGTCGAGCGACCCGTGGCGGCGGACGCCCCCCAAGTGCGGGTGCCGTCGGTGCGCCTTGCCCTCGGCCCGGTGGCCGCTGCGTTCTGGGGCCATCCGTCGCGCCAGATGCAGGTGCTGGGGGTCACGGGCACGAGCGGGAAGACGACGACCACGCACCTGCTGGCCGCCGTCGGTGAGGCCGCCGGCCGCAGCACCGCGATCATCGGCACCCTGTCGGGTCCCCGCACCACGCCCGAGGCCCCGGACCTCCAGTCGGTCCTGGCCGCCGAGCTCGCCGCCGGCCGTCGCGCTGTCGCGATGGAGGTGTCGTCCCACGCCCTGGCTCTCGGACGCGTCCGGGCCACCCGCTTCGCCGCTGCGCTCTTCACCAACCTGTCCCACGACCACCTGGACTTCCACCGGGACCTCGACGACTACTTCGAGGCCAAGGCGCAGCTCTTCACCCGGGAGTACACCGACCTGGCCGTGGTGAACCTGGACGACGAGCACGGCGCGCGGCTGGCCGAGCGGGCTGCGGTCGCCACCGAGGGCTACTCCATGGCCGATGCCCGGCACGTCGAGGTGGCCGCCGGGGGGAGCCGCTTCCGATGGCGAGGGGTGGCCGTCGAACTGCCCCTGGGCGGACGCTTCAACGTGAGCAACGCGCTGGCCGCCGCCACCGCCTGGGCCGCCCTCGGGGTGGACCCGGCGACCATCGCCGAGGGGCTCGCCGCCGCACACCCGGTGCCCGGACGGTTCGAGTCGATCGACGAAGGGCAGCCCTTCGCGGTGCTCGTCGACTACTCGCACAAGCCGGGCGCGCTGGAGAGCGCCCTGAGCGCCGCTCGCGAGGCGGCGGGCGGCGGTCGGGTGGTCCTGGTCTTCGGGGCGGGCGGCGATCGCGACGCCTCCAAGCGGCCCGAGATGGGCGAGGTAGCGGCCCGGATGGCCGATCGGGTAGTCCTGACCTCCGACAACCCGAGAGGAGAGGATCCCCTGGTCATCATCGAGGCGGTCCGATCAGGCATGCAGCGCACCGAGGGGCTGCTCGTGGAACCCGACCGCGCCAGCGCGATCGAGCAGGCCGTGGCCGACGCCCGACCTGGTGACGTGGTGGTCATCGCCGGCAAGGGCCACGAGGCCACGCAGGTGGTCGGCGACGAGCAGGTGGCGTTCGACGATCGCGCCGTCGCCCGCGAGGTCCTCCGGCGACGGGGCGCCGCCGGGTGGTAGCCCTCCTCCTCGCCCTCGGCCTCGGCCTGGCCACGTCGCTGGTCGGCACCAAGCTGTTGATCGACTGGCTGGTCGCTCGGCAGGTCGGCCAGCCCATCCACGCCGACGTGCCCGAGGGGCACACGGTGAAGGCGGGCACGCCGACGATGGGTGGCGTCGCCATCGTCGTCGCGGCGGTGGTCGGCTACCTCGCCGCCCACGTCCGACCCGGCGTGCCGTTCACGCGCACGGGCCTCCTCGTCATCGGCTGCATCGCCGGCGCGGCCGGGGTGGGCCTGCTCGACGACTGGATCAAGGTGCGTGACGAGCGGAACCTCGGCCTGAGCAGGCGGGCGAAGACAGCGGGCCTCCTCATCGTCGCCATCGCCTTCGCGGTCGCCACGGTGCTGGCGACCGAGGTGCACACCACCCTGTCGTTCACGCGCTGGGACAGCCCCGGTTGGGAGCTGGGCACACCGGCCTGGAGCCTGTGGGCGGTGCTCCTCATCTACGCTACGACCAACGGCGTCAACCTCACCGACGGCCTCGACGGCCTCGCTGCAGGGGCGTCGATCTTCGTGTTCGGCTGCCTGATGGTGATGGGCTTCTGGGGCTTCCGGCACCTGAGCACGTACCAGATCAGCCATGCCCTCGACCTCGCCGTCGTCGCCGCTGCCATGGTCGGCGCGTGCGCCGGGTTCCTCTGGTGGAACGCGGCCCCCGCCAAGATCTTCATGGGGGACACCGGCTCGCTGGCCATCGGCGCCGGCACGGCCGCGCTCGTGCTCACGCTGAACGTGCAGCTGCTCCTGCCCATCGTCGGCGCGCTCTACGTCACCGAGACGCTGTCGGTGATCCTGCAGGTGGGCAGCTTCCGCGTCTTCAAGCGGCGGATCTTCCGCATGGCGCCGATCCACCACCACTTCGAGCTCGGCGGCTGGCCCGAGACCACGGTGATCATCCGCTTCTGGCTGCTCTCGGGCATGTGCTCGGCCCTGGCCCTCGGCCTCTACTACGCGGACTTCATCGGCACCGGCGGCCTGGATTGACGCAGCACCTCGTCCTCGGACTCGGCGTCACCGGGGTCGCCGTCCTGCGCGGCCTGGTGGGGCGCGGGGAGGGGGCGCTGGCGGTCGACGATCGCCCGACGTCGGACGGCCGGACCATCGCCGCCGAGCTGGGCGTGGAGCTTGTGGAGGCCCCCGACCGGGCAGCGCTGCAGGCGCTCGTCCACCGGTCCGACGCTGTCCTCCCGAGCCCCGGGGTGCCCGACCACCACCCGATCTTCGGCCTCGCCGCAGCCGCCGGCGTGCCAGTGCTCTCGGAGTTCGACCTCGCCGCCCGGTGGGACGACCGGCCCATCGTCGCCATCACCGGCACGGACGGGAAGACCACCGTCACGGAGCTCACCCGATCGATGCTGGAGGCGTCGGGCCGGGCGGCCGTCGCGGTCGGCAACACCGAGGTGCCGCTCGTGGCCGCCATCGACGACCCGTCCACGGAGGTGTTCGTGGTCGAGGCCTCTTCGTTCCGCCTGCTGCACTCGGAGCGGTTTGCACCGGCGGTCGGCACCTGGTTGAACGTCGCCCCGGACCACCTCGACAGCCACGCGACCTTCGATGCCTACGTGGCGGCGAAGGCTCGCATCTGGGTGGACCAGTCCCCGCAGCAGGTCGCGATCGGCAACGCCGACGACCGGGTCGTGGCCAGCCACCTCGCCGAGGCACCTGCCCGCCACGTGACCTTCGGCCTGCACGCTACGGCGGACAACCACCTCGACGGCGACCGGCTGGTGCTGGCCGACGGCTCCGAGCTGGTCGCCCGGCAGGAGCTGGCCCGGGCCTTTCCCCACGACCTCGCCAACTCCCTCGCCGCGGCCGCCAGCGCTCTGGCCGGTGGTGCCACGGTGGAAGGTGCCCGTCGCGCGCTGCTCGCCTTCCGAGGGCTCCCCCATCGGCTAACGCTGGTCGGCGAGGCTGGTGGGGTGGAGTGGTACGACGACTCGAAGGCGACCACGCCCCATGCGACGGTGGCCGCCGTGCGCTCGTTCGGGTCCGTCGTCCTCATCGCCGGTGGGCGCAACAAGGGCCTCGACCTCACCGCGCTCACCGCCGCTGTCGACCACGTCCGGGCCGTCGTGGCGATCGGGGAGGCCGCCGCGGACGTGGCGGCTGCGTTCGACGGCCGGGTGCCTCTTCGCCCCGCCACGACCATGGGCGCGGCGGTGGCGGAGGCCGCTGCGCTGGCGCAACCGGGCGACGTCGTCCTCCTCTCGCCCGCCTGTGCGTCGTTCGACTGGTACCGCTCCTACGCCGAGCGGGGCGACGACTTCACCCGCGAGGTCGAGGCGCTGCTCGGCGCGGGTGCACCTGCCCACCAGGGACCGCGGTGATGACCGTGCACGTCCCGCCGCCCACCGACGAGGTGTGGTCCTCCCGCCGTCGCCACCCCACCGCCCGACCGGTGCGGCCGGCGAAGCGCTCCACCACCTTCGCCGGGCTGCTCGTCGTCATCGCCTTGCTGAACCTGCTGGGCCTGGTGATGGTGCTCTCCGCTTCCTCGGTGAGCGCCCTCGACACCTACGGGTCGTCCTGGTACATCGCCATGCGCCAAGGGATGTGGCTCTGCGCCGGGGTCGGCATGTGCCTCGTCGTCGTGCGGGTCGACTACCACCGCTGGCGGCGCTGGTCGCTGCCGGCCCTCGCCCTCTCGGGCGTCCTGCTGGCGCTCGTGCTCGTACCGGGCGTGGGCATGAACATCAACGGCTCGTCCCGATGGCTCGGCTACGGCCCGCTGTCGCTGCAGCCGTCCGAGCTGGCGAAGATCACGCTGCTCCTGTTCGCCGCCGACCTGCTCGCCCGCCGGGCCGCCTGGATGGACGACGTCCGGCTGACGCTCGTCCCGGTCGGCGTCGTGTTCGGCACCATTGCGCTGCTCGTGATGCTGCAGCCCAACCTCGGCACCACCCTCGTCCTCGGCACCATCGTCGTGTCCGTCCTGTACGTCGCCGGCACGCCGATCGTCCCCCTCACGAGCATCACCGTGGCCGGCGCGGTCGCCGCCACGGCCTTGGCGCTCGGCGCCAGCTACCGGCGAGCCCGCGTGCTGGCGTTCCTCGACCCGTGGAGCGACCCGCTCAACAGCGGGTACCAGAACATCCAGTCGCTCGTCGGCATCGCGTCCGGGGGCATCACCGGCGTCGGGCTCGGTGAGAGCCGGGCGAAGTGGGGGTTCCTGCCCTACGCCCACACGGACTTCATCTTCGCCATCGTGGGCGAGGAGCTCGGCCTCATCGGCGCCCTCTTCGTGGTGGCGCTGTTCGTGGCGCTGTGCGTGCTCGGCGCTCGGGCCGCGCAGCTGGCGCCCGACCGCTTCGGCATGCTCCTCGCCGCCGGCATCA
>JAUXRW010000044.1 GCA_030681555.1 Acidimicrobiales bacterium | reverse complement strand
CCGGGCGCTGGCCCAGATGGCGACCGGGTCGGGAAAGACGTTCATGGCCGCGAACCTCGCCTACCGGCTCGTGCAGACCGCCGGCGCCGAGCGGGTGCTGTTCCTCGTCGACCGGGCCAACCTCGGCCGCCAGACACTGCGGGAGTTCCAGCAGTTCGCCACGCCCGGCGACGGCCGCAAGTTCACCGACCTCTACAACGTCCAGTGGCTCACCTCGAACCGCATCGACCCCGCGGCGCGTGTGGTGATCACGACGGTGCAGCGCCTCTACTCGATGCTGCGCGGCGAGGCGGAGCTGCCCGAGGACGTCGACGAGAAGTCCGGCGCCGAGATCGAACCGGAACGGCCGGTCGAGATCACCTACAACCCGCAGATCCCGATCGAAGCCTTCGACGTGGTGATCATCGACGAGTGCCACCGCTCGATCTACGGGGTGTGGCGGCAGGTCATCGAGTACTTCGACGCCTTCCTCGTCGGGCTCACCGCCACGCCGGCGAAGCAGACGTTCGGCTTCTTCAACCAGAACCTCGTCGTTGAGTACGGCCACGCCGAGGCTGTTGCCGACGGCGTCAACGTCGACTTCGACGTGTACCGGATCCGGACCAAGATCAGTGAGCAGGGCTCCACCGTCGAAGCCGGTCTGGTCACGAAGTTCCGTGAACGCGAGACCCGCAAGGTCCGGCTCGAGAAGCTCGACGAGGACGTCGTCTACGACGCCACGCAGCTCGACCGCGACGTGGTCGCCCTCGACCAGATCCGCACCGTCATCCGCGCCTTCCGCGACAACCTGTTCAAGCCGCTCGACGACGGTGGGATCTTCCCCGGTCGCAGCGAGGTCCCCAAGACCCTGATCTTCGCCAAGGACGACAGCCACGCCGATGACATCGTGCGCATCTGCCGGGAGGAGTTCGGCCGCGGCAACGACTTCGCCGTCAAGATCACCTACCGCACCACCGGCGTGAAGCCTGAGGACCTGCTCAACCAGTTCCGCAACAGCTTCAACCCGCGCATCGCGGTCACCGTCGACATGATCGCCACCGGCACCGACGTGCGACCCCTGGAGTGCGTGATGTTCATGCGCCAGGTGCGGTCACGGAACTTCTTCGAGCAGATGAAAGGTCGAGGGGTGCGGGTCATCGACCCCAATGACCTCCAGGCCGTGTCCGCCGACGCCACCGCCAAGACGCACTTCGTCATCGTCGATGCCGTCGGAGTCACCGAGGCCGAGTTCAACGACACCAGCCCGCTGGAGCGTCGCAAGACCGAGTCGCTCAAGAAGCTCCTCGACCAGGTTGCGGCCGGTGTGCGCGACCCCGACGTCGTGTCGACGATCGCCGGCCGTCTCGCCCGACTCGACCGCGTCATCTCCAGCGCGGATCGCGCCGTGCTCGCGGACGCTGCCGACGGTGCGGGACTGACCGATCTCGTCCGGGTGCTGACCGATGCCGTCGACATCGACAAGGCCTGGGAACAGGCCGCGGCTGCCAACGGCGGCGCCGACCCAACTGACGAGCAGCTGCAGGAGAACCGCGCCGAGCTGATCGAGCGCGCGTGTCGCATCCTGGCCGAGCGTCCCACGCTGCGCACCAAGCTGGTCGAGGTCCGCCGCAGCTACACCCAGGTGCTCGACGAGACCTCCAAGGACGAGGTCATCGACGCCAGCTTCTCCCGCGACGCCACCGACCGGGCCCGCCAGACCATCGAGTCATGGCAAGCGTTCGTCGTGGAGCACCGCGACGACATCGACGCCCTCCAGATCCTCTACTCACGGCCCTACGGCAAGCGGCTCACCCTCAAGTCCATCAAGGAGCTGGCGGCCACCATCAGCCGACCGCCGCACAACTGGACCCCCGAACGCCTCTGGGCCGCCTACGAAGCCCTCGAAGCGTCACGGGTACGGGGCTCGGCCGGCAAGCAGTTCACCAACCTCATCTCCCTCGTGCGCAAGGCGCTCGACCCCGAGCGCGACCTCGTCGCCTACCCGCTCACGGTCGACGAACGCTTCCAGAGCTGGCTTGCCCAGCAGGAACAGGCCGGCACCACGTTCACTGACGAGCAGCTCGCATGGCTCACGAGGATCAAGGACCACCTCGCCACCAGCCTCGCGATCGCCCCCGACGACTTCGAGCTCGAACCATTCGTCGGCCACGGCGGTTACGGCCGCGCCAACGGTGCATTCTCCGGCAAGCTCGCCCCGCTCCTCGATGAACTCACCCAGGAACTCGTCGCATGACCGACCTTCCCGGGGGCTGGGTTGGGGCGACCATGACTGAGCTTTCGAGCGACTCGGGGTACGGAACCAGCGCCAAGTGTGGCTACGAGGAGTCGGGCATTGGCGTCCTCCGCATTCCGAACGTCCAGAAGGGGTCAATCGATCTCGCAGACCTCAAGCGCGCGCCGAAGTCGCTCGAACTCAACGACCATCTACGGCTCCGCGCTGATGACCTGCTGCTCGTGCGGACCAACGGCAGTCGAGACTTGATCGGACGCTGTGCGCCGGTGACGCAAGACCTCGATTACTCCTTCGCCTCGTACCTGATCCGATTCCGAATGCGCTCGGAAGTGGTCGACACGCGCTTCGTCTCGTGGATGCTCTCGTCGCCGACCTGGCGGGAGCGGCTCGAGGAAGCTGCGGCGTCGTCGGCCGGCCAGTACAACCTGTCGCTTCGAACGCTCGGTCCGCTCCCGGTTGTCGTTCCTCCCCTGGCCGAGCAGGAGCGGATCGTCGCAGCGATCGAGGAGGCGTTCTCCAAGCTCGACGCCGGCGAAGCCGGACTCCGCACCGTCCGGCAACTCCTCAAGCGCATGCGAGACGCAGTCCTAGCTGCCGCGGTCACCGGCCGCCTCGTGCCCCAAAATCCCACCGACACCCCCGCTGCCAAGCTCCTCGCGGGGCTCGGCGTCGAGGCGCTCGACTCGCCAGTGTTGGGGCCGCTCCCAGAGCTCTGGGCTTGGGCCTCAATGGGTGACGTCACGGTGATCGGTGGCGGGATCCAGAAGCAGCCGAAGCGGGCGCCCGCCAACAACCCGACGCCCTTCCTCCGCGTCGCGAACGTGGGCCGCGGAACGCTGGATCTGGACGATGTGCACTCGATCGAGGTCTTCGACGGTGAACTCGACCGCTACGGCCTGGAGCGTGGAGACCTTCTCGTTGTCGAAGGCAACGGGAGCCCGGACCAGATCGGCCGATCAGCGATGTGGCACGGCGAGATCGACCCGTGCGTCCACCAAAACCACCTCATTCGCGTCCGGCCGTCAGAGGTGCTCCTCCCGGAGTTCTTGGAGCTCTACTGGAACAGTCCGGACGCTTCACGTCGGGTGCAGTCAGTGGCAAGTTCGACCAGCGGCCTCCACACGCTCAGCACCGGGAAACTGAAGGTGCTCCCGGTCGCGATTCCGCCACCCGA
The DNA here is from genome assembly GCA_030681555.1 of Acidimicrobiales bacterium. Taxonomy (GTDB): domain Bacteria; phylum Actinomycetota; class Acidimicrobiia; order Acidimicrobiales; family VFJN01; genus VFJN01. Next base: position 13,228 of record JAUXRW010000044.1, on the reverse strand, counting down.
AGAACAGGTTCGAATCGTCTCCGAGGTCGACCGCCAAGTCTCATTCCTCGACGCCTGCGAGCAGGGGGTCGATGACGGTCGTGCCTGTGCCGCGGCGCTGCGTCGGTCGGTGCTGAAGGCGGCGTTCGAGGGCAACCTCGTTTCGCAGGATCCAAGCGACGAGCCGGCGTCGGTGTTGGTGGAGCGGATCCGTGCCGATCGCGCGGCGGCGCCGAGGGCGCCTCGTCGGTCGAGGAGACCGGCGTGAGGGGCCGTCACACCCCCCGGGTACGGTCGAGCGGGCGCCCGGTGGGGCCGCGTTGGGAAGGTGCCGGTTCATGAGCGTCAGGGTCGAGGTGCAGCCGAGGGTGCTCGCGTGGGCCCGCGCCCGCTCGGGCATCGACGACGAGACCTGGCTGACGCGATTCCCGCGTTACGAGGCCTGGCTCGAGGGTGCCACCGCCCCAACGCTGAAGCAGCTCGAGGAGTTCGCCCGTAAGACCCACACCCCCGTCGGGTTCCTGTTTCTCGACGAGCCGCCGGTCGAGGCGGTGCCGATCCCGGACTTTCGCACTATCGGCTCTCGGCCCGTCGGCGTGGGCCAGGCCGTGTCGGCGGACCTCCTGGAGGTCATCTACACCTGTCAGGTCCGTCAGGAGTGGTACCGCGATCACCAGCTCCTCAACGGCGAGACAACTTTGGACTTCGTTGGCAGTGCCCGCGTGAGCGACCCGGTCGCGGCGATTGCCGACGGGATGGGCGCGCTGCTCGCCTGGACCGCGGAGAGCCGCGCCCGTTGCCGGACGTGGGACCAGGCGCTCACCTGGCTGCGCGAACAGGCGGAGGCCGCTGGCGTGCTCGTGAGCATCAGCGGAATCGTCGGCTCCGATACCCATCGCAAGCTCGACCCGCAGGAGTTTCGGGGCTTCGCCCTCGTCGACCCGTACGCGTCGGTCGTGTTCGTCAACGGCGCCGACAGCAAGGCCGCCCAGGTGTTCACCCTCGCCCATGAGCTGGCGCACCTGTGGCTCGGGGAGACCGCGCTCTCCGATCTCGACCCACGCTCGACCGACGCCAACGCGGTCGAGCGGTGGTGCAACCAGGTCGCTGCCGAGCTGCTCGTGCCGATGGCGGAGTTCCGCAACGCGTTCGACCCGACGCGAGACCTTCACGCACAGCTCCAGGCGTTGGCGGAGCGCTTCCGGGTCAGCACGCAGGTGATCCTCGGCCGAGCCCGCGAGTCGGGCGCCTTGACGTGGGACCGCTACCTGCAGGAGCTGGAATCGGAGCGCGCTCGTGTCGCAGCGCTGGTCGCCGAGCGGGGTGCTGGCGGCAACTACTACAACACCAAGCCGGTCCAGATCGGCAAGCGCCTCGCGCGCGCCATCGTGGCGAGCGCCCTTGAGGGCCAGACGTCCTACACGGAAGCGTTCCGGATGCTCGGGCTCAAGAAGGCAGCCACTTTCGACGAGCTGGCCCAGCGGCTCGGGGTCGTGTGATGGCCTACCTGCTCGACACCAATGTCCTCATCGCGGCGAAGAACAACCACTACGGCTTCGACTTCTGCCCGGCGTTCTGGTCGTGGCTCGACGAGTCGAATGGTGCCGGCGTCGTCCGGAGCGTCGAACGCGTCTACGACGAGCTGATCGAGCGCGGCGACGAGCTCAGCGACTGGGCTCGGGCTCGTCGACCGTTGTTCCTCCCGTTGTCGGCCGAGGACGTCCGGGCGGTTGCCGAGGTCAACCGGTGGGCCAACGACTCGCCCGACTACGACCCCGCAGCGAAGGCCGAGTTCGCCGACGCCGCCGACTCGTTCCTCGTCGCCCAGGCCAAGGCCGGGGGCCACACCATCGTCACCCATGAGCGAATCAGCGACGGCCGCAAGCGGATCAAGATCCCGAACGCTGCCGCAGTCCACGGGGTCGACTGGTGCACGCCGTTCCACATGCTGCGGGTGGAGCAGGCCCGCTTCGTCCTGGGCGGTGCAGCCTGATGGCCGCCAGCTCGAACCAGCTCGTCCAGAAGCTGTGGAACTTCTGCAACGTGCTGCGCGACGACGGCGTGTCGACGATCGAGTACGTCGAGCAGCTCACCTACCTGCTGTTCCTCAAGATGGCCGATGAGCGCCAGAAGGCCGGGCTCGGGGAGGTCGTCCCCCTCGGGCTCGACTGGCAGTCGCTGCTCGACCGTGACGGCGATGAGCTCGAGGTCCACTACCGGCACCTCCTCGAGTCGCTGGGCCGCCAGCCCGGGACGTTGGGCACCGTCTTCCGCAAGGCGCAGAACCGGATCCAGGATCCGGCCAAGCTCCGTCGTCTGGTGGTGAACCTGATCAACGAAGAGACGTGGACGTCGGTGGACGCCGACCTCAAGGGCGATGCCTACGAGGGTCTGCTGCAGAAGGGCGCGGAGGACACGAAGTCAGGCGCGGGGCAGTACTTCACGCCACGGCCGCTGACTCGGGCGATGATCGCCTGCCTGCAACCCAAGCCCGGCGAGACGATTGCCGACCCGGCGTGCGGTACAGGCGGGTTCCTGCTCGCCGCGCACGAGTGGATCGTCGATCACCACATCACCGAGATGGATGCAGACGACAAGCGGTTCCTGCGCGACGAGGCCGTGCATGGCTGGGAGATCGTCGACGGCACCGCCCGCCTCTGCGCGATGAACCTGTTGCTGCATGGCATCGGCACACCCACGGGCACGAGTCTTGTCACCGTCGCCGACGCGCTGCGCGCTGACCCCGGCATCCGCCTCGACGTGATCGCCGCCAATCCGCCGTTCGGACGGAAATCGTCGATGACCATGGTCAACGAGGCTGGTGAGGCCGAGCGCGAGGACCTCGTGATCGTGCGCGACGACTTCTGGGCATCGACGTCGAACAAGCAGCTCAACTTCCTGCAGCACATCAAGGGCATGCTCAAGATCGGTGGCCGGGCCGCCGTGGTGCTCCCCGACAACGTCCTCTTCGAGGCCGGCGCAGGCGAGACGATCCGCCGGCGCATGCTCGCCGAGTGCGATCTGCACACGGTCCTTCGTCTGCCGACCGGGATCTTCTACAAGCCGGGCGTGAAGGCCAACGTCGTGTTCTTCGACCGCAAGCCAGCGGCAGCCGATGCGTGGACGAAGGAGACGTGGGTTTACGACCTGCGCACCAACAAGCACTTCACGTTGAAGACCAATCCGCTGCGCTCGGAAGACCTCGCCGACTTCGTCGATTCCTACTGCCCCGACGACCGATCGAACCGCGTGGAGTCCGAGCGGTTCCACCGCTTCAGCTACGACGAGCTGATGACCAGGGACAAGGCGAACCTCGACATCACCTGGCTGCGCGATGACTCCCTTGATGACGCCAGCACCCTGCCTACCCCCGGCGTCCTCGCCGCCGAGATCGTCGAGGAGCTCGAAGCCGCCCTCGCTCAGTTCTCCGAGCTGGCCGCCTCGCTGCCGGTCGACGCCGCGGGGGAGTAGCTGGCGGCCCTGTTGCCGCTGCAACCTCCTGGCGCTCGCCCGATCGTGCATGTCGCCGCCCCAGACTCAGCGCGCCGTGTCCGATCGAGCGACAGGAGGCGCTCCTGGCGCAACGCCCTCGTCCACTCCGAGGCGACTGGGCTCTTCGCGTAGGGGCGCGACGCCTCGGGGCCCGGGCCGCTGATGAGTGCCGCCCGGGGTAGCGACCGAAGGAGCGTCAACGGCGGGCCGTGCCGTGGCTGCGGCTGGTCAGACGTCATCCAGATGGCATCTGCGACGAACACCAGTACGATTGATCGGGTTGCTAGGGGGCCTGACGAGAGGCGACTCGGTGGGTGAGGACAGCGGCGACATGACGAACGGTGACGCAGACGGCAAACAGCCGCGCCCCCGGGTCCCGCTCGACGACGTCCTCGTCGAGGACCGCGAACTGGACAAGGACCAGCCGGACAAGTTCGGCCACTCCGACATCGTCGAGCAGATCGTCGACCTGGTCACCAGCGTCAAGACACCCGCCAACGTCGCCCTCTACGGGCCCTGGGGCTCCGGGAAGTCCTCCCTAGCCAACCACCTCGACAAGTCCCTCGAAGGGCACGCGAAGGCGAAGTTCGTCCGCTACGACGCCTTCAAGTTCGCCCGCCTCCCATTGCAACGGAACTTCATCCGGCACCTCGCCACCCAGCTCAGCGTCGCCGACAACAAGTTCCACGACGGGCTCTACCAAGACGAGGACTCCGACGACCTCACCTTCGATCAGCCGCAGCAGGCGACGAAGGACACCAGCACGGCCGGCAAGCTCAAGAAGTGGTGGCATGAGCCCAAGGTCCGCACCGGTCGAAAGCTCATTGGCCTGCTGCTCGTCGTCTTCACCATCGGCCTCGTGCTCGCCATGGCTTTCACCGCGGTCGCAGCGTTCATCGGCTCCGCGATCTCCGAGAAGGACTCCTTCGCGACGACCTTTGCCGACTACATGAAGCTGCACCTGCTCGGGTTCCTCGCCCCCGCTGGCCTGCTCGCCCTCTTTGGCGCCGTCGTCACCCAGAAGCTCACCGTTACCCGCCACCGGCACGCACCAACATCCGAAGACGAGCTCGCGGAGCGCTTCAGGGACCTCGTCACCGCCGGGCTCGCCAAGAACGGCCTGCGCGACAAGCCTCGCGAACGACTCGTCGTATTCATCGACGAGCTCGACCGATGCGACGGCCCGACCGTCGTCGAGACGCTGGAAAGCCTCCGTACGTTCCTCGACTCGCCCAACTGCGTGATCGTCGTCGCCGCCGACCAGCAAGTCCTCGAGACCGCGCTCACCGAACACCTGCAGCAGGCCACACCCGTCGACGTCGCCAACCCCTACTACTCGGCGGGCAGCGAGTATCTCGACAAGACGTTCCACTACCAGCTGTCCCTCCCGCCGCTGCTCTCACGGCGCCTCTCCACCTACGCCGCCGGGCTCGTGGAGGAGAAGCAGGGCGCCTGGGCCGAGGTGCCCGTCGGGCGGGTCGTGTCCGTCCTCATCCCGAACCACATTCGTAGCCCACGCCGAGCGAAGACGCTCCTGAACGCGTACGCGCTCAGCTACGAGCTCGCCGCCAAACGGATCGACGACAACCAGCTCGCTGGGCCAATCCTCGACCGCGCCGAGGAGCTCGCCGTGCTCACCTGCCTCAGAGTCGAGTTCCCCCTGTTCGCTCGAGAGCTCGTCCGTTACCCACGGCTCGTGCGCGCGTGTCGGGCCGTGATCCGGAACGCGCCCGGCGACGAGTTCGACAAGGACACATGGGGAAGGGCGCAAGAGTTCATGAGCGGCAAGCGCGCGTCCGCCACGGTGCTCGTCGACGAACCCGACTCCGCGCACAATATTGAACAGGCCGCCGCGATCGCCTCCGCCGTAGCCGCGGCGGTAGTCGCAGCCACGGCCGCCGGCGTGGCTACCGTCCCCAACGACGCAGCGCCGGCAGCTACCACAGAGACCGACGACGAGGCCGCGGCACCACCAGACGATCCTGCGGCCCAGTTGGTCGACGCCGTCGCCGACAACGACGCTCAGCAGCTTCGAAACGCCCAGAGCACGCTGCTGCGCCGATACCTGCAGAAGACCGCGTCCGTACCGGGGCCGACCCGGGACCTCATCCACCTCGAAGGCGCCGGAGCCCACCACGGGCTCGACCCCGTCGACGCCGAACAGCTTGAGGACCTCGCGACCCAGGGCGACCGCGACCAGACCTGGGAACTCGTGGCCAGGCTTGACCTCAACGGCCAGATCGGATCGCTCCGGTCACTTGCCGACGCACTCCGGGACGACACCTCGCTTGGCATCGAAGCGGACAACCTCGCATCCGCGCTCCTGTGGCTCTACTCCCGTGTCCGGGATGACCACAGCACCGTCCCGGCGTTCATCGACGCCAGCGCCTACGTCGCTGCCGCCGTGTCGGGCCACCTGGACAACTTCACCCTCCAACCACACGACTTGCAGGGTGCGTTCTGCCTCGGCCTCGACCTCGACAATCCAGCGGGACGGCGTCTCGTCAACGAGGTGCTCGACAACCCAGCAGCAGGCCGTGAGGCCGAGCTGGTCGCCCGAGTCCTCGACGCGTCCCCGGGGCTCCCGAGCGGCCGGCGATCCCGGGTCCTCGACCTCCTCACCAGTGCGCTCACCGATAACGCGATGCGGCCGATTGTCGGCGAACGGCTCACCCGGCTCGACACCGACGATGCCTGCGAGCTCGTCGATGCCGTCCTCGACGACGTCGCTACCCAATTTCACGATCGGATCGAAGCGAACGAAGCCGACGAAGCCCTGGACGAGGCCGAAAAGAAGGCCGCCGAGGGTGACCTCATCCGCTCCCTTGCAGCGCTCTGCCCGTCGAGCCCTCGGCTGCACCGCCGCGCAGCGACCATCGTGCTGCGGCTCGACACCCAAGACGCGCGAACCCAGGTCCTCGACAACCTGGCCGACTATGCGGAAGACACCGGGAAGATCACGTACAAGCCGCTGGTGATCGAACTGCTCAGGGCCCTCGGGAGGCGGGACGATGAGGCGCTCCTGCGAGTGTTCGAGGGTCTCGACATGACCCTCCTCACCGCGGATGAGCGCAAGCATTACGCCAGCCGCCTCACGGCAGACCGGTGGCACGGGCTGACACGGCAGCTCTACGTCGAGTGGACCGACCTTCAGCCCGCGCTCAGAGCAATCGGCACCCTGGCCGACGCGCGGCTCGGGCCGGAAACCGGCGCAGCAACCGTCCCGGTCAACGCGATCAAGGTCCCATCAACCGGTGATGAAGCCGTAGAGGAGATCAACGTGCTCCACGGTCTTCGCGTCTACCTGATCCCAGGGACCGTCGACCCGACACCCAGCATCGATCAGGTGGTCACCGCGCTGAGTGGGGTCCTCACCGCCGTCTTCGTCGCACCAGAACCTGCGGCAGGGCTGCCCGAATGGGTCACAGCCGCCGGCAAGCTCATCGCGGAGTTCGGGACCACGGAACAAGCCCAGGCCGCCATCGACCTCATCGGCGAGAGCACCTGGGTGGCCGAACCGACGGTCGCAGCGCTCCGCCTGTACCTGACCGCCCGTGAACGAGACCTCACGCCGGTGAGCCCCGTCACCATCGACTCGCTCATCGCACTCAGCCCGCAGACCGACGAGTCCATCCACGAGCTCGCCAGCCGCTGGCTCCCTGTCGCCGCCCCGGCGCCCGCCGATGGAGCGCGGCTGATAGCGGTGCTCCACGGCCACATGACGACAGCGTTGCTCGACGCGATCCGTGCCTATATCGGCACGCTCACCGAATCCGACCGGATCGAACTGATCCGAGCCGAACTCCGCACCTTCCTCGACGGGCCTGTAATCGGCGAACTCCTCGACGCCCTCGGGCTCGCTGACCTGCCCGACACCGACGCCGCACAAGTGATCATCGACGTGTTCGACGACGTCGGCAACATGGACCAGCGCAAGCGATTCCTCGAAGCGTGGGAACGAGCACGCATCACAGACCCGGCGGCTCGCGAACGCCTCATCCGCGAGGTCCTCATCCCGATCGGCAAGAGCGGCGTTGGGGGCGTCGACCACCTCACCAAGCACCAGACCCTGTGCCACCGTCCCCCGGCCGCTGTGCACGATGACATCCTCCGCTTCCGGCGCGACCTCGACGAGCCCAGCCAGCGGCGGCTGCGCGACCCGTTCGTCACCGCCGGACTCATCGAGAAGCGCGGCAAGCGCCTCCTCCGCGGGGGCGGCCACGAGTACATCGAGCGATGGCTCGGCACACCACCGACCGCGCCGATCGTTGAGAGCGATTCTGAGTCGAGCGACACGGGCGACCCGTCACCCGTCGCGCCAGGCGACACCGATGATGGCAAAGGTCACGACGTCCCTGACGGAGCAAGCCTCGAACCCGCCGTCGAGGGGGACGAGAAGGCGGACTCCGCAGACGACGACTCATGACCGACGACCGACCGTCAGCCTTGTGCGACGAGTTGGCTCATGCGAGACGCGTGTAGCCCTGGTGGATGGGCGGATCTAGTGCCTGGATACCCCCAAGGTGGCGTCACAGCGTCAAGGCGGCAGCAAGCGCTGCCACCCTACCCGCGACACCATTTGCCCAGGGTCAAAGGCCCTCCTCCGAAGGGCCGCGCCTGGGCTGTCTCCCGTCCGTGTACCGACACCGTGTCCATGTCGATCAGCCTCGCGACGGTTGTCGGCGGCCTCGCGTTGCATGCCGGGAAGGACGTGTTGATACACGGTCATCGCAAAAGCCGGCGTCGCGTGTCCGAGCCGCTGACCACCTTCAACGGCACGCTCGCTCGGAGCAACAGCGTCGCATGGGTGCGGCGCAGATCGCGCAGCCGGATGCGTTCACATCCTGAGGTACGCGGACCCGTTGCGATGTGCGGCGGAAGCGTTGGACACCGGCGTGATGGTGTCTTGTCGACTACCTGGCCTCGTCGGCCTCGGGATCGGAGCCGTATTTGGCCTTCACCTCGTCGAGGACGCGGGCGACCTCGTCCTCCCCGAATTCGGCCTCGGCCCCATCCTTGAGGAACTCCATGACTTCGGTCCAGTCGGTCCCGCACAGCGATTCGAGGTAGGCAGTGCCGCCGAGCCTGATGAGGGTGCGGGCGATCACGAGGCCGTAGAAGACCTGCATCTCGTCGTTCACGCCGATGAGCAAGGTGGGAACGTCCTCGCGGTCTGATCCGAGAAAGGGAGCGATGGTCGCGAGCCGCATCTGAACCTCGGTGCGTCCGAGCCGGCCGAGCGGTGGCGGCGCAGCGAGTCGGACGCTTGGTAGGCAGAGTCCTCGGATGAGTTCGGGTACGCCGGTGTCGAACCGGTGGAGGCGTCGAGCTTGGAGATACACGGAATACGCCACGATCGCTTCGGGCGGTGCGGGGTGGCTGGCTGGACCGGCCCCATAGTCGGCGGGGTTCATTGCCCTGTCGAAGAGGTCGAGGGCGTGGATGTCGGCGGTGACTTCTCGCCAGAACCGTTTGTCTTCCTCGGTCCTTGTGGTCATGAGGTGCAATCCCCACTCGTGGAAAAGCGCGTACTGGAGTGGACCGAGGACGAAGAGGTCGTCGTTCATCTGCTGGACGTGATCGATCTTCTCATCGACGTCCTCGCCGAAGGTCCTCCATGAGGCCACTCGCTTCTGAAACCGGTCAACGGCCAAGTAGGAGAACCCGAGTCCCTTGCCCCGAGTGAGGATCTCGAGGTCGCGTCCTCCGAGCACGTTGGTCCGGGTCCAGTGCGACTCCAAGGGGTCGTCGGGTCCGTGCTCGGCCGTGACCTTCTTGTGCCACGCCAACGCGTACGCCCATGCGTCGGCGATTCGGGCGAGCAAATCGACGAACTCCGCTGAGACCATCAAGAAGTGGATGCTGTCGAGGCGAAGCGTGCGCGTTACGTCGGTCATCCCACGAACAATTCGGACCACGACCGGCTCGGGCTGAGGACGGCTCTGCAGGGCGAACATGACCTGTGTCTGGAGGAACCCCTCGAGTCCAATTCCGAACGCGCCATCCTCCGACGTCCAGCGGAGGTGCTCGGCCAGCTCATCGTCGCCCAGGGCGAGGAGCGCTGCCCCAGCCTCGGCAAGTTCACGAAGGCCGACATCGCGTTCGCCGTCCCCCACCTCGTGCACGTAGCCGTGCGTTTCGAGGGCGGGCTCCAGCGCGGCCCGCACCCGGGCGAGATCGTAAACAGTCATCCGCGCACTGCCGTGACTGCCCGCTCCGCAGCAGCGTTGAAGTCGGTAGGCCCGATCTCGTCGATGACTGCGGCCTGCTCGGTGCTGGCCAGCACCCGGGCCTTCGTGGCTGCGACGAGTGACTCGTACGCGGCAGTAAAGCCGTGCGCTTCCTTGGCGAGTTCGGGCAGCTTGAAGCTGTAGAGGGCGAGCTGAAGGCCGATGACTCGCGACTCGAGTTCCTCCATCGCACCGAACTCTGCGGTGAGGTCGCCCTCCCACTTGGAGAGCGCCTGGTCCGACAATTGCGCGGCGATCCGGTAGCTCGTGCCCAGCAACTGGACGCAACGAAAGATCTGTAGAAGGGCGGGGCCTCCGACACGCAGCACGTTCTGCAACATGCTCCTGGCGTGCGACCTCGGGTCTTTGACGGCGCTATGGGCGGCGATGGCCAGGCTGAGCGCTGCGCGGTCAGCCTCGAGTTCCTGGCGCAGCGCGCGATAGGTGCCGTGCTGGTCTCCGTTGAGCAGGTGTGCCAGCTCGTGGAAGAGCACGAACGCGTCGGACCCGTTGTACATATTGATGACGGAGGCGACTACTCGTGATGGAAGGGTGCCGTCGACGAGACGCTCTCCGAGGGGCGGGGGCAAGTCGACAGGTTCCACCTCGTCGAAGCCCACGATGAGACGCTGAAGGGGCCTGAGCAGCTCGACCAGCGCCGGAACGTCTGTAGACAAGAGGTGGAGGAGTGGGCGGACGAACGGCACGGCGTGCGGATCCGGCTCCGAAGCTCGCTGTCCGATGTCGAGCTCGGAGAGCTTGATCATGAGGTGTGCGATCTCGCGGAGCAGTACGAAATGGGCCGATCCGATGATGATGAAGTCGCAGGACTTCGAGCGGATGTTCGTCGAGTTGTAGTCGACGCCGTCAAGGACGCGGACGACGATGGGTCGGTGTTCGCGCAGGTTGGGGTGCGATGGGGCGATCTCGGACAGCGCGGCGAGGACGAGCAACTGCATCGTCCCCTCGTGCTGGGATGGGTACGCGGCGGGATCAGTCGTCCACGAGTACAGGTCCGCCCCAAAGGACGATTCCAGCTTCTGTACGAGGGCCGCCATCAGCTCGGGCTCCGGGATGACGTTCTCCAGCAGCTCGGGCCCCACTATCAACGTCGCAGAACGAGGAGGGATCAGGAACTGCCGTAGTTCCGCATACTCCGACTGCATGATTGGAATGAACGGATGCACCTCAACTCCATACGGCGGAGCAGTAGTCGGCGAGTCCGTGCTGCACGATGAGGACCGCTACGGAAGCGCCCGGGAGGTGCCCGGTCGTTCCTGCGATCAGGTCGTAGACGGCGCCAGCGATCGTGAGTTCGTTCGAGCGTTGTTCGACGAGATTGCGGAGGCCCTGGTCGCCGCACACCTTTGCGCGTAGAGCCGTCTGCACGTTGGTGAAGAGTCGTAGCCCCTTTTCGATGGCTGCGCCGGGGAACGCATCAGTTCCGCTGGCACCGAGCTCGGCGAGGACGTCTGTCCATTGCATCGCGAGCAAGCGCTCGAGTTCTTCTACGACCTGCGGGTCCGCCACGGCTGCAGACTATGTCGACTGTCGACCCGCGAGTCGGGGGGTGGTCGATGGTCGGGGGCCGGGTGGTTGGGATGGTTGTCAGTCGGGTTCAAAGGAGCACGGTGATGACGATGTATCGGTTTTCGAGCGGGGACCATGGGTTCGCTGCGAGTGCCACGCGCGGGCCTCCCCCGGGCCCCACTGGGCATGCCAGGGGTTACGACAGTTTGAGAGTTGCAGTCAACGCGCAGCTCGGGCCCCCGCCATCACACTGCCCCCGCCACCAACTTGATGACGAGGGCCCAGGTCAGCGACCTGGGCCTTCGTCGTTGGGTCGGGCGTCTACCGGGTTGAGGTGGCGTTCCTCCGGGTGTTCCCCCGGCGTTCCCCCGGGCTGGTTGCGACGGGCTTCGCTAGCGCTTCGTAGACCCGGGCGGCGTCGGCCTGCATGCCTGGCATCACGTGTTGGTAGGTCTGGATCGTGAGGGCGATGTTCCCGTGACCGAGGCGCTCGCTCACGACCTTCACCGGCACACCGGCCTTGATTAACAGGGTGCCGTGTGTGTGGCGCAGGTCGTGGAGTCGGATGATGGGGACGGCGGCGCGGCGGGCGATCCGTTCGAAGGCCGGCGTGATGGCGTGGGGGTGGATGGGGTGGCCGGCGCCGTCGGTGAACACCCACCCGTCGAGCTCGACGCCGGTCGCGGTCGGTTCGGCTCGCTGCAGCGCTTGCCATACCTCGAGGATCGTCAACGTGGTGGGGTCGAGGTCGATCGGGCGACGGGCGTTGCGGGTCTTGCCTCGGGTCTGGTGCACCTCGTACCCGACCGCGACGAGCCCGCGCTTGGTCGAGAGCCGCTGCCGCTTGAAGTCGATGTCGTCCCACTTGATCCCGAGGACTTCGTTGCGTCGCATCCCGGTCATGGCGGTGAGCCAGAGCAGCGGGAAGTAGCGGTGACCGTTGGCGGTCCGCAGGAATCGCTGCAGTTCTTCCTCGGTCCACGATCGGGCTTCGGGTCGACGTGTCGCGTTGATCAGCGGTGACCGAGCGACCCGCGCGACGTTCTTGGTCACCAGGCCGCGTCGCAGGGCATGGTCGAGGGCACCGCGGATGACCAGGTGGACCTCGTAGACCGTCTTGTGTGCGAGCGCTGGCCGGTCGGCGTTCGGGGTGAGGAGCTGGTCGTACAGGGTCTCGATCTGGGCGTGCGTGAGCCGCCGCAGCCGGATCCGTCCCAGGGCCGGGAGCACGTGGCGCTCGACGTTGCGCTCGTACCCGGCGTAGGTCGTTGTGGCGAGTTGCAGCCGCTTAGTCGGAAGCCAGTCGCGGACGATGAACGCGCCGAAGGTCAGCGATCGGGTGGCGTCGGAGCGGCCTTCCTCGGTCTGCGCGAGCTTCGCAGCGAGGCGCTCGGCGGTGGCCCGATCCTGCCCGGCAGGATGCCAACGCCGTATCTCCCGTCCGGTCACGGGGTCGAGCCCCTCATAGATGACCGCGTAGAACCGGCCCCGGCGTTGTCTGACGTATCCCTGCATCGTGCCCTCCGTTCCTCCGGGACCCGACGGTCGGAACCCGGGGGAACGATCGGAGGACGCGTTGGCGCGCTCGGTCGAGGCGATTGTCATTCGGACCACGCATCAACTGAAACCGCAGCAACCCCTCGAACGGTCCCGCAGCCAGCCTCAGCGAACATTGCCAATCTCGATGGACGGGTTCCCCTCGCGTCGGGGCCATCGAGGAGGCCGACACCGACGCGAGGGGACCGCCGCTACCTGCCCTTCTTGACCGTCTGCTTGTAGGTCGTCTTCGGGCTACGGGATACCTGGCGGTCCGAAACGAACCTCCCGGACACCGCAGACTTGTTCACCGTCGGTTTGGGGGTCTTGGCCATCATCACCTCCCTCGGGGTCTGGGCCCGGCGTCAGCAGTCGGGCAGGCTGTCGAGGTTGTCCGAACAGGCGGAGTTCGGGTCCGTCCGCAGGTACTTGCCGGTGGTCCCGTTCACCACGTGGATGTC